>JACZTO010000006.1:34395-68614 GCA_022573655.1 Pseudomonadota bacterium | reverse complement strand
CAATTGCGCGGCTCATAATGTGTCTCCCGACGCTCGGAAGGCGCCTAAGGGCCGCCGGGTCCTACGACGTAGAAACTCTGGTTGTGGGTGGAGGCCGCGTTACCGGGCCCCATGCCTACCGCCACGACATCGAAATGAAAGGCCTGCACGGAGCCGGTATTCACGCCCATGCTAAAGGCGGTGTCTGGGACCGGCGTGTTCTCCATGAAGTTGGACTCTGCTGAGGCGCTGCCGCCATAGGAACCGTTGCCGCCCACTGGCGTCTCCGGTAGTACGGCGGGAACGAGCGTGTTGTAGTTACGCTGCGCGATAGAAATATCGATGCCGGTTTCTGCCGCCTGGAACGCTAGCTGGTGATACTGATTATTACCGGCCATGACGAGTTCCAGCGTCGCGGTATTCATGCCGGAGATGCCCAGTACCGTGAGTACCATAAGCAGGATCAGCCCTGTGATCAGAACCGCGCCGCGCTCATCGCCTCGCGCCCCTATCGCGTTGTTCGCTTCGATCTGGCCGGGAAGCAGGCAATTTTCATTACCGTGACCCAACACGTCTTCGATGACCCGCTGGACGTTTTGTTTTTGACTACGGTTACCTTCGAAGCCTACAGCAAGGGCGTCAGGATGAATTACCTGGAAAAAGAAATTGCAGGACAGCTTGGCACCCTCGGGAGCCTTGGCCGGGCGATTTCGAAGCGTGGGCAATCCGCCACCTCCGTAAGCGCCAACTAGCTCATTGATCAAGCCGAGCCCATACCCCTTGTGGGCGCCGAACGGTAATAACGAGGCAACATCGGCCGGGTTGCGGGTTTCATTACCCTCTTTGTCCACGGCTGTCGCAGGAGGAAGTTTCCCACCCTCACGCAGAATCTGTTGCACGCGACCCATGGCCACAGTGCTCGTGGCCCAATCGACACAAATGGGGTAGCCCAGCAAATCCTGCGTCGGGAACGCCCAGGAATGGGGATTGGTACCGAGTGTCGGGAACTTGCCCATGAATGGAACGACCTCAGCGAGCGCCGCGGTGCATTGCGTGTACGCAATGTAGCCCTTCTTTGCGACATCAATGACGTATCCGCCACCCCACAGATAGTGGAACGCCTCGTCTATCATGACGATGCCCGAACCGTGCCGGTCGGCCATCTCCATACACGCGTCCATCGCGTCATAGGCCAGGGCCTGGCCCAGCTTTTTGTGGCCGTTCCATGCCTGCACGGCATCAAAGGATGTAGACAACACTTCGACCTCAGCGCCGGGAACGCAACCGCCCACGACCGAACCGAACAGGTGGTCAAGATGCAAGGCCTTCAGGGCGTTGTGGGTTTTGATCCCATGCCAGCTGGCCTGCTCGGAAAAATCCGCAGCCTGCGAGGATTCTTTTTCGGTGAATCCGCGTTTTTCAAAGGCCGCCTGCACAATCTGCTTGTGCACGTCCAAGGGCATGATGAACTCGACGTCCATGAGCATTCCTAGACCTCGATTTCCGGACGGCCATCCACCGGCCAGTCAACGTGAAAGAAGCGGCCACGCTCCTCGTCGGTGCGCTCGTAGGTGTGTGCTCCAAAATAGTCGCGTTGCGCCTGTAACAGGTTGGCGGGCAGCACGGCGCTGCGATAACCGTCAAAATAAGCCAGTGCCGACATGAAAGCGGGGACTGCAATGCCGCTTTCGGCGGCAGCCGCCACGACCTTGCGCCAGGCTGACTGGCCGTCGTGCAGGGCATCCCTGAAATAGGGATCCAGCATCAGGTTGGCCAGTTCGGGATCGTTGTCGTAAGCGTCGGTGATCTTCTGCAGGAAGCGGGCACGAATGATGCAGCCGCCGCGCCATACCTTGGCGATCGTGCCGAAGTCGAGCTGCCAGTTAAATTCCTGCTGAGCTTCGGTCATCAGCGAGAATCCCTGCGCGTAGGCACAGATCTTGCTGCTGTATAGTGCCTGCCGAATCAGATCGATGAACTCCTGCTGGTCGCCGCTGAACTCGACTCCGGGACCCTTGAGCACCTGGCTTGCAGCTACCCGCTCCACCTTTAGGGCAGACAGGAAACGGGCAAAGACGGCCTCCGCCATCGCATTGGCGGGAATGCCGAGATCCAGGGTACTGATGCTGGTCCACTTGCCCGTGCCTTTCTGGCCTGCAGTATCCAGCACCTGGTCCACGAGGAAACGGCTGGCATCGCGCGGGTCGCGCTGGGCGAGAATATCCGCGGTGATTTCAATCAGGTAGGAATCGAGCACGCCCTGGTTCCAGTCATGGAAAACTGCAGCGATTTCATCGGGCTGCATGCTGAGCAATTCCTTCATGAGGAAGTAGGACTCGCAGATCAGCTGCATGTCGACGTATTCGATGCCGTTGTGCACCATCTTCACGTAATGCCCGGCCCCGTCGGGACCCAGGTACGCGGTGCACGGCGTGCCTTCCGTAATCGGTTTGCCCGCCGCGTAATCCTCGTAAGGCTTGCCCGTATCGGGATCGACCTTGGCGGCAATGGCCTCCCAGATCGGCTGCAACGACGTCCAGGCCTCGTCCGAGCCACCCGGCATCAGGGCAGGACCGAAACGTGCACCCAGTTCGCCGCCGCTGACACCACTGCCCATGAAATGCAGCCCTCGGGCCCGGATGTCCTTTTCGCGGCGGATCGTGTCCATCCAGTGCGCGTTGCCGCCATCGATGACGATATCGCCCTCTTCCATGTGCGGGAGCAGGCTGTCGATGGCCGCGTCGGTGCCGCGTCCGGTCTTAACCAGCAAGATCACTTTGCGTGGCCGTTTGATGGAGGCCACGAATTCCTCGAGGCTCTCATAACCGTGCACCCGCTCGCTACAGGGTTCCTCATTCTGCACACGGTCGACAAAGGCGGTCATCCTGGTGGTGGTGCGGTTGTACACCGACACGTGATAGCCGTGGTCGGCCATGTTGAGAACCAGGTTCTGGCCCATGACCGCAAGGCCGATCAAGCCGATATCGGAGCTTGCTTCTTTGCTCATGACGCCTTTGTCTCGTTGGCCTGGATGTAGTCGCTGCCACCGGTCAGGTACTCGATCAGGTTGGTGGTAGCACGCATGGCCTGGCGTTCCACCGACTCGAACGTCCTGCTTCCAATGTGCGGCGTGATGATGATGTTGTCTATGTCCTGGAACGGATGGCCAGGCTGCATGGGCTCCGTACAAAGCACGTCACCGCCGTAGCCGCCGAGGTGGCCGCTGCGGCATGCCTCGGCCATGTCCTCTTCCACAACCAGCCCGCCGCGGGCCGTGTTGATAACCAGGGCACCTTGTTTCAAATTGGCAAGGCTGTCCTTGTTCAACAGGTTTCGGCTCTCGTCGGTCAGTGGCAGGTGCAGCGAGATGACGTCGGCATCCTGCATCGCATCCATCGCAGTGTCGCAACGCGTAACCCCGTGTTCCGTGGCAAACGCTTCATCCCAAAACGGGTCATAAGCAACGCAGTCCATGCCAAACACCCGCGCCCGGATAATCAATTCCTTGCCGATGCGTCCCATGCCCAGGACGGCCAAACTTTTCCCCATCAATTCGTTGCCGGTTATGCGCTTCCACTCGCCGGTTTTGACGGCGCGCATGTGCGGCCAGAAGTGTTTGGACAGCGCAATCATGAGCCCGATGGCGTGTTCCGCTACCGTCGTGTGGTTGACCCCAGGGGTATAAAGCACGGGCAGATTTTTCTCAGTGGCATGGGCTACGTCGATCGCATCCAGACCGATGCCGTACTTGGCCAGAACCCTCAGCTTGGGCAGAGCAGCGTCAATCACCTGCGCCGTGATGTGATCGTCGCCGTGCAGGAATCCGTCGAACGGGCCGTCTGCACTGATCAACTCGAGCAATTCCTGCTCGGTCAACGGGCCGCGGGCGCGCACGACCTCGAAACCGCTGCTTTCAAGCAACGCATGGTGCGCGCCAGGCGTGTCCTGGTAACTGGTGGTCGTCAGAAGAACCTTGCTCATCAGATTCTGGATGATTTAGCCGACATCATCTGCGATCTGCCGCGCTTCTTTCGCGAGCCGCGTAATTTCGGCAAACCGGCCTTCGGCAATTGGCCCGGCCGGTGTCAACCAGCTTCCACCACACGCCACAACATTGGGCACAGACAAATAGTCGGTGAGATTTTTCGCGTTCACTCCGCCCGTTGGCACGAACCTGACGTCCGAATATACGGCTGATAACGCCTTCAGCATCGGCACGCCCCCGGCCAAACTCGCCGGAAAGAACTTCAGCAAACGTAGCCCATGGCGTCGTGCGCGTTGCACTTCGCTGGGCGTTACAACGCCCGGCACTATAGGAATCTCGGCCGCTATCGCGGTGTCGACGACATCGTCGTCCCAGCCCGGCGACACAATAAACTGTGCACCGGCATCGATCGCCTGTGTGGCTTGCGACTTGCTCAGAACCGTGCCCGCGCCTGTCAGGGCATCTGGAAACCGTTTCGCAATTTCCCCGATCGCCGACAGGGCTGCCTCCGTTCGCAGTGTTATCTCGAAGACAGGAATACCACCCGCGATAAGGGCCTCGGCCACGGGCACGGCATCGGTGGCACGATCGAGCACAATGACGGGTATGACTGGCACCGTTTGCAGGGCAGTGTCGAGCGTCAACTTCGCCATTATTCAAACAGCCCTGGCAAGGTCAGCGAGATTGACGGGAATGCGGTGATCAGCAACAGCACGCCAATCATCGCCAGGTAGAACGGCCAAATGGACCGCACGCTTTTTTCGATCGGGATGCCGGCAACGGCACAACCAACGAACAGCACCGACCCGACCGGCGGTGTCACCAGACCAATACCCAGGTTCAGTATCAGGACCGCGCCAAACTGCACCGGGTCCATGCCGAGCGCAGTAACGACGGGCAGGAAAATCGGCGTCGTTATGATAATCAGCGGCGACATGTCCATGAACGTGCCTAGCGCTAACAACATCAGGTTGATCAACAGCATCAGTACCAGCGGATTATCACTGATGCTCAGCAAAGCCTCGGACATGCGCAGCGGTACTTCCGCGACGGCCATCAACCAACCGAACGCCGATGCGGAGGCAATGATCAACATCACGATCGCGGTCGTTTTGACGGCATTACGTGTGGCAGTCACGAACGCCGGCCAATCGAGACTGCGATATACGAACACCGCGATGAAGACCGTGTAGACGACGGAGATCGCCGATGACTCGGTCGCGGTAAAGACGCCCGACAATATTCCGCCGACAATTATGACGGCTGACAGGAGGCCGGGTAACGCCGTAATGAACGCCATACCGACCAGTCGCCAGCCCGGAAATTCACCACGCGGATAGCCGCGCTTGGCAGCAATCAGGTACGTGACCACCATGAGTGCAAGACCCAGCAAGATGCCTGGCACAATGCCGGCGAGAAACAGCGATATGATCGAGACGCTACCGCCGGCAGCGATCGAGTAGATGATCATGTTGTGCGACGGCGGAATCAGCAGCCCGGTGGTTGACGCAGTCACGGTGACGTTAACCGCGAAGTCGTCGTCATAACCTTTCTCGCGCATGATCGGTATCAGTGCTGAACCCATCGCCGAGACACTGGCGACGGCAGACCCGGACACGGCACCGAACAGCATGCAGGAAAAGACGCTGACATGTCCTAGCCCGCCCTTCAATCGTCCCAGCAGTGATTCCGCGAGGCGTACCAGTTTTACGGCAATTCCCGATTGGTTCATCAGCTCGCCGGCATAGATGAAAAACGGAATCGCGAGCAAGGCAAACACATCGATGCCCGCGGCCATGCGTTGGAACGCAACGACCATTGGAATATCGAGATACAAGAGCGTTGCCAACGACGCCAGGCCGAGACAGAACGCAACGGGGACGCCGATAACCAGCAAGATTACAAAGGTCCCAAACAGTACCGCTAGTTCCATGGGTCAGTCGCTCCTTTGTCGCGAACCACAACAGCGCACCGAACGAGTGCAAACAAGACGATCAATCCACCGCACATAACGAACGGCCAATAGGCCACCGATCGCGATATGCCGAGTGTCGGGATAATGTGTGAACTCGTGTAATCAATGAGTCGCATTCCGTTCCAGGCCATTGCTGCACCAAAAGTCATGACCAGGAGTTGAGCTATCACGAATACCGGTCGCTTCCATCCGGCCGGCAGCCTTGACACAAACAGCCTGAGGCCGAGGTGAAACTGTTCGTAAACACCAACGGCCGCCCCCAGCAATACGAAATACAACATGATGACCAGCGCGGCCGACTCAGACCATGCCGGGCTGTCGTTCAAAACGTAACGGCCGAATACCTGCCAGGCGATGACAAGGGTCATCAATACCAGCCCTGCCGCCGCAATCTTCGAAACGGTATTGGCAAGTCTTTCAGCGGCACGATCGATTCCCTGGCTATTGGACGGCACGAATTCTCTCCACCAGATTTCGTAGCGCCGGATCCTGCAAATATTCCTCGTACAGTGGCGCCATTGCATCAATGAAGGGCTGCTTGTCGATGTCATCGACGATATTGACGCCGGCAGCAATTATGGCTTCACGAGATGCCTCCACTCGTGCGTCCCATAGTCGTCGCATCACGGGTACCGAGTCCTTCGCAGCCTTGCGAATAAGTTGCTGGTCCTCGTCAGACAATTGCTCCCAACGGTAGCGGGACATGACCAGACCCTCGGGCACCATGACATGCTGTGTGACGCTATAAAATGGCGCCACTTCAAAATGCCTGGAATATTCAAACGATGGCCAGTTATTTTCAGCACCGTCGATCGTACCCAGCGCCAGTGATTCATAGACTTGCCCGAATCCCATCGGTGTGGCATTGCCGCCCAGCGCTGCGATCATGTCGACGAAAATATTCGAGTTCATGACACGAATTTTCATCCCTTCCATATCGGCAGGCGTGTGAATGGGATGCTTTGTGTTGTACATACTTCTCGCGCCGGCATCATAGAAAGCAAGACCGATGAGTCCGTGCGGTTCCAGACTCGCGAGAATTTCGTCGCCAATTGGGCCGTCAAGCACTTTGCGCATATGTTCGGTGGAACGAAACAGAAACGGTAGCGAAAAAACCCCGGTTTCCGGCACGATCGAATTGAGCGGGGCCAGACTCGTTCGAGTAATATCGATGCCGCCGAAAATCGCAATCTCGAGCGTGTCCTTTTCATCGCCCAGCTGACCGCCCGAGTAAATTTTCAGATTGATGCGGCCATTCGTCTCTTCCGAAAGCTGCTCTGCCATCGATGCCATGCCGCGCACCGTTGGATAATCCGCATCGTGAATATCGGCAGCCCGGAGGTTGATTGTGTCTTCGGCCATCGCGGACACACTCAGTCCAGATAAACACAAGCCAGTTAGCAGACTGTAGATTTCGGGTCGGTTGAAAATTCGCATCGGGGTACTATCCATCAACTCGATAAGCTTTCTTGGGCAGCTCGTACGTCAGGTCACGCGCGACCTCAAATGCATCATCCATACTCAAGCGTTGCTCGAGGACTAAGCCCGCCAGGTATGCGCAATCGACGCGTCGGGCCACGTCATGCCGTACGGGAATCGACAGGAAGGCGCGAGTGTCGTCATTGAAACCGACGGTGTTATAAAAGCCTGCCGTCTCGGTCACTCGTTCCCGGAATCGCATCATTCCTGCTGGACTATCGTAGAACCACCACGGCGGCCCGAGTTTCAGTGCCGGGTACACGCCGGCGAGTGGCGCGAGTTCCCTGCTGTAAGCTGTCTCATCGAGCGTGAACAGAATCAGCGATAAACTGGGGTCATTGCCGAATTGATCCAACAATGGCTTCAGTGCGTGCACGTAATCTGTCGCCTGGGGAATATCGAAACCAATGTCGCGACCGTATTTGGCGAACATCTCCGGTGAGTGATCACGATACGATCCGGGGTGAATTTGCATGACGAGGCCATCGTCAAGGCTCATTCGAGCCATTTCCGTCAATGTCTGCGCCCGAAACTGTTCTTCATCTTCTGCCGACTGTTTGCCGCTGAGCACCTTCTGAAATAGAGCTTCAGCTTGCTCGGCAGAAAGGTTTTCAGTCTGCGCTGTGGGATGGCCATGATCGGTTGCAGTCGCGCCATGCTGTATGAAGTCCTGACGCCGTAAGCGATGCGCCTCCAGGTAGCCGCTCCAGGACAAAGCATCCTGACCAGTGATCTCGCCGAATTTCACAATGTTCTCTTTGAAATCTTCAAACTGCGGATTCGTGACATTATCCGGCCGATACGTCGTGACGATTCTCCCCGGCCAGGGGTCGGCCAACAACTTCTTGTGATAGGCCAAATCATCAGTCGCGGACTCCGTGGTCGCCAGGAACTCAATGTTGAAACTCTCGAACAAAGCCCTTGGCCTGAATTCCGGCTGTTTCAGCGCATCCGCGATTACGTCATAAATCGCGTCGGCAGTAGTACCGGAAAACGATTCGTGGATACCAAAAACCGTCCTGAGGACTTGATTGATCCAAAGTTCAGAGGGCGTGCCTCGGAACAGGTAATAATTCTCCGCGAAGATTCGCCATGCCTTGCGCGCGTCAAATGCGCTATCGCCCTTCGCAACGCCCACGCCCAGTGTTTCCAGGCTCACGCCATGGCTGTGCAGCATTCGCAACAAATAGTGATCTGGCGTCAGTAACAGGGATGTCGGATCGGCGAACGCTTCGTTGGTTGCAAACCATTGCGGGTCACAGTGACCGTGAGGACTGATGATCGGCAATTGACGGATGCTCTCGTAAAGCTCGCGCGCTAATTTCCGCGGGCCCGCCTCTGCCGGAAAGAGATAGTCGCTCTCATCACCGCCAGACGCCGTTATGACATTTATAGCCGACTTACTCACTGATTCCTCCCCTAGATGCTAATTCCTTGTACCAGTCACCCAGTACAAAGAATGCTGCTTTCTTATGGCCCTGCGGTGAAATTATACCCTTTCGGTTCCAGTACTCCTGAAATCTGCCGTGCATGCGCCGAGGCGACTGAAAATCCTTCAGTATCCAGGGTGATAGTCCGCTTAGGCCCGGCACCTTACTCGCCATCTCCAGCGTAACCCTGTAATACTCCGCCTGGAATTCCTCCGAGAACTTCTCCATATCCGCATCGTGGAACCCGTACAGCGCACCCGCGCCAAATTCCGAAAACAGGAACGGTTTTCCGCTCGGGTTTCTCCACTCGACGCCCGGCACCCTGTCCAATGACATGTTGCCGTACCAGCCCTGGTAGGTGTTGACGGACACCACATCGATAAGCTTGCCAAGCGGATCGTCAACGACATTGGCCCTGCCTTCGTTCCTGACCCGGTGCAATGCCGCAGTCACAAGTCTCGTCGCATCCAGTTGGCGAACATCGCTGATCAATTCTTCGAGAAAAGCCAATCGCACATCCGTTTGCGGTGTCTCGTTGCCGACGCTCCAGAAGACAATTGAGGCGCGGTTTCTGTCGCGGATAATGTTTTCCTGCTGCATCTGTTTCGCCGTTGCGAGCGTGTCGGGATTCTCGAAGTCGATATCCCAATAGACGGGAATCTCGCTCCAGACCATCAGGCCCAACTCATCCGCAATCCGCGTCATAATCGCCGCGTGAGGATAATGTGCCAGGCGCACGAAGTTGGCGTTGAGATCCTGTTTGGCGATGCTCAGCAACTCACGTGCACGCGCTTCGTTCATGGCTCGGCTGGGAATTGCGCCAATGGTCTCCTCGTGAATGGAGATACCGCGCAAAAAAATCGGCTCGCCATTGAGAAGTATGTTGCTCCCATCAATCGCGAGCGTGCGGAAACCGATTTTGTCGGAGACCTGATCCCCTGCAGCACTGACAATCACGTCATACAGTTTCGGAGTTGCGGGGCTCCACCGTTGCAGCTTATCCGGCGCATCCACAGCAAACGTCACGCTGCCGGATTGATCGCTCTTGCCGCGAAGCTTGATACCAAGATCCGGGATGTCGACCCGAACAGTACGATTTCCGACCTTGCCACCACCGAGGCGGACGTCAGCTCTCATTCGGCCGTCAGAATCAAGGCGTACAAAATAATCGTGAACGTAGCTTTCCGCAACGCTGACAAGATGAACTGGCCGCGTAATACCACCGTAATTCTTCCAGTCGACGACGGGCGAAGGTATTGACGAACTATTGTGCTCCGAATCGACCCCGACGACGATCGAATTCTGCCCAACTACGAGGTTTTCTGTAACGTCGAAGGCGAACGGCGTAAAGCCACCTTCATGTTCTCCCACTTTCTCACCATTGATGTAGACAAGCGCCTTGTAATTTGCCGCTCCGAAGTGCAGGAATTGTCTACCCGCCCGCAACTCATCGATTTCTATGGTCCGCCGAAACCACACGAGACCGTCGTACCACGTTAGTGAAACATCCTGTCCGTTCCAGTCGCCGGGAATCAACATTCGCGGTGAGGCGTCGAAGTTGTATTCGAGAAAGTCAGCCTGATTTTCGGGCCCGGCTACATCCTGAAATACCGCATACCGGCGCGAGTTCGCTCGCGTCACCCCCATCTTCAGCGGGTCAACGATGTAATGCCATTTACCCGACAGATCTGTCGCATCGCGAGCATCGATGTTGATCAGCGCGGTCGGATAGGGCGCGGCGCCCACCTCGGCACCGGCCAAAACGACGGCCAGGAGAGCGCAACACATCGTACGACTCAGCAACATCATTGCAGATTGCCTCCTCCGAGATCTTAAAGGTAGCGGCAGCCAACACCCGGGACAGTGGTGCCGTGTTATCGTTATCATTTTGAGTATTTTTATCACGAGTCACCAGCCATTGCAATAGTGCGGTGTACACGTGCTGATCGAGTATTAGCTTAGTATACTTGCTATATCCGAGCAGAGTCACTGTCGCCAAATAATTATGATAACGTTACCTTTATAAAGAAATAACCTTACCCACACTGAAGGGGCAACGATGAATGATGGAATGCTGTACGTCGCGCGATCCCGGATTCGCCGTGTCGCGCTTGTGGCTCTGATCGCCCTGTGTCTGAGCAACTGCGCTGATTCCGGCACGACGGGTGTTTCGCCGCCGCGTGCGGCTGCCACGACCTACCGCATTTCTACTCAGTCAGACTTTGAAGCACTCAAACCACTCATTTTCAATGGTGGCGACCAGATCCTTTTAGAGCGAGGCCGCAGCTTTGAGGGTGTTCTGTCACTTCAGCGCAGCGATGTGCAGCCGGGCTCGGTCATCAGGGTCGCGGATTTCGGATCATCCGAGGCACCGCGCCCAGTAATCCGAGCCAACGCTGAGGGCATGGGAACTATCGATATCCGTGATTCCGGGGGCTGGGTCATCGAGAATATCGAGGTCATCAACCAATCCGCGGTTCGCTCCGAACGCCACGGCATATTCGTTACGGCTTCAGACAGCGGCACACACAAGAATTTCGTCGTTCGAAACTGCCTGGTCCACGATGTAACCGGGGTGCACGACGACTTTAACAATGGCGGCATCGTGTTTCGCGTTCGCGGTACCGCGGTGCCCACGAAATTCGATGGCGTGTTGATCGAAAACAATGAGATTCGGAATATCAGTGGTGTAGGCATCAGAACCAAATCAACGTGGGAAGCCGACCCTGACGATCCGCGAAACGTGGGCAATCCAATTGGCCGGCACGCTCACCTCAATGTCGTTGTTCGCGGTAATCGCGTCAGCAACGTTACGCGGAACGCCATCATTATCGGCAGTGCAGACGCTCCGTTGGCCGAATACAACGTCATGGGCCCGAATATTGCGACCGAGACTACGGGGAATACGCTCTACAACTACGCGACCGACTCGGCACTGATTCAGTATAACGAAGCTTTCGGAAACCATGGTCCTGCCGCCGACAAGGATCGCGGTGGATTCGATGCCGACTACAATAGCCGGAACACCGAGTTCCGGTACAACTATTCGCATGATAATAATTTCGCCTTCGCAATCATGCGCAAGTATGGCGATGGCATATACATCCACCACAATATCAGCGTCAACGATCGTTATGGCTTTCTTCACTACGGTTTCTATGATGACCATGAAATTAGCGACGTGGTGATCAGCAATAATACGTTCTATTCCACGCATCCGAACATGATGATGTTTATGAACTTCGGGCCGCAACGTGACCCCATCGACACGGCGTTTATCGACAATATTTTCGTGTTTGCCGGAAGCGGTGCAAGTTGGGGGTCCGTGCCCACCGCGGAGCGTGGCAACATCTTCGAGAACAATATCGTTATCGGTCTTGATGACCCCAACTACATCGACCTGACCGATGATCCGCGCCTGGCCGCGCCTGGCACTGGCGGCACGGGAATTGACATGAACGATCCAGGGCGGCTCAGTGGCTACAAGTTGTGTCTTGGCTCGCCGGCTATCCGCGCCGGAAAGGGCGACGATAACGCAGCCCTTGCCGATTTCTGGCGTAACGAGATCAAGAGTGTGAACATTGGCGCCTATGGCGGAGATGGTGTTGACTGCGAATGAGCAACGATAAACGGCATACGACAAGGAAACGTGAAGCAACGATCAAAGATGTTGCTTTGGAGGCGGGCGTGTCGCCGATGACGGTTAGCCGTGTAGTCAATATGAAAGGCAACGTCAAACAAGCTACGGCTGAGAGAATCCAAAGGGCGATAGCGAAAGTCGATTATCGGCCGAATATTGGCGCAAGACGCCTGTCGGGTGGAAGAACGTATCAGATACTGATGATCTTCAACAATCCAAACGTTACCTGGACCGCAAAATTGCTGATCGGCATGATGCATGCGTGCCGGAACATTGGCTATCACCTTCTGATCGAGGGTGTCGGGGATTATGAGGGTGACACGATCGGGTTACCCATCGATTACGAGGAAATCGCCAAACTGCTGGATCCTTCCCGCATAGACGGAGTAATCCTGCCACCTCCGATCTGCTTCGACAGGCGACTCCTGGAAATTGTCCGAGAAAAGGCTGTCCCATGTGTTCGGATCGCCGGTACGCCTACGCAGGATATCCAGTTGCGCGTCAGCATCGATAATTTCGCGGCGGCCTATGAGCTCGCCAACTATTTTATTTCGGAAGGGCATAAGAACCTCGCAATCATCAAAGGTCCCGGTGATTACGTGGCCTCCGCGCTAAGGTTTGAAGGTTTTTCGGCGTCGATCCGCGATCATGGCTTGAAAATTTCACCCTCCAATATCCAGACCGGTAATTTTGACGTCCAATCCGGCAATGAATGTGCCCGTGAGTTATTGCGCCTGAAGGATCGCCCGACAGCCATTTTTGCGAGCAATGATGAGATGGCTGCTGGCGTCTTGTCCGCTGCTCAGGAATCAAGAATACGCGTCCCGGAAGAGCTCAGCGTTGCAGGATTCGATGACGCGCCAATTGCGCGGTCGGTTTGGCCGAAGCTGACAACGATCCGCCAGCCTTTGAGGGCCATGGGTGAAAAATCCGTTGAGCTTCTGGAAAGCTACATTCGACAGATCAATGACGAGTCGAACGAGACGGTGCAATCCAACGTCTTACTCGATTACGAACTGAAAGTACGGCAATCAAGCGGTACATGCCCTACTGCTAAACATTGAGGTCAGATTCTATGCAGTACGCTCTTCGTCGCTGGAACAGTTATCTTCGGCTGCTTGCAGTCGGCTGCCTGATGCTTTTTGTCAACGGCTGCGCTCCGCAAACATCGGAGGAAGATGAACCTGTTGTCACCGAACCGCCCAATGTACTGTTTATCGCTGTCGACGATCTGAATGACTGGGTCGGCTACACGGGGCCGCACCCGGATACGCGTACACCGCATATCGATGCCCTGGCCGGGCGCGGTACGGTGTTCACCCAGGCTTTCAGCCAGTTTCCACTTTGCGGGCCGTCGCGTGCCAGCCTGTTTTCCGGATTGTTGCCGGGCACACTGGGATTGTTGCAACAGCCCAAGCCGGACTCGCTAGTCGTCGAGGCTGCAGAGAAACACAATACGGCATTACTGCACAGTTACTTCGCGCAGCATGGTTACAAAACGATGGCGGTCGGTAAATTGCTGCATCGGCATCTTCCCGAAGGCAGCGTTGATATGTCCGGCGATCGAGGCGACTGGGACACCATGCCTGACGGCAAGGAAGTCAACTACTTTTCGGAAGATACGCTGACGGACTGGGCCGTATATCCGGCTCCCGAGCAGGAAATGTCCGATGCGACGGCTGCCGCCTGGGCCGTCGAGCGTTTGCAGGAAGAGCACGATCGCCCGTTTATGCTGATGGTCGGGTTCCTGCGTCCGCACGTGCCGTGGTACGTGCCGCAACGCTATTTCGATGCGATTGGCAATTCCGAGTTGGTCACCCCGCCACCCTACAAAAAAGACGATCTTGACGACGTTCCGAATTACGCGATCGGCCTCAATTTCGTAAATCACATGCCGAGAACCGAATGGGCGAAGGAAACAGGCGTCTACCAGGACATCATTCACTCATACCTGGCGAGCGTGAATTTTGCTGACTACTATGTCGGACAGGTGCTCGATGCACTGGAAAGCAGCCCCTAAGCGGAAAATACCATCATTGTGCTGTTTTCAGACCATGGATATTTCATTGGCGAGAAGAATACGTTCCAGAAACACGCCTTGTGGGAGCGTGCCAATAAGGTTCCGCTGATCATCGCCGGACCGAACCTGCCGCAAGGTGAAAGTCGTGCCCAAACGGTCGGCCTGATTGACATCTACCCCACCCTGCTGGACCTGGCCAACCTGCCCGCGAATCCGGTCAACCAGGGCCATAGCCTGGTGCCCTTGCTGGGCGACGCGGACGCGTCCTGGGACTACCCGGCAATTACCCAGTATCGACGCACCGGCGACGATGATGTCGTGAGGTTTGGGCAAGCAATTCAGTCCGGCCCCTGGCGCTACAGCCTGTATGCCGATGGCAGTGAAGAACTCTACAATCACGAGGACGATCCCAACGAGTGGACCAACCTGGCGGCTGATCCGGAATCTGCAACGCAGCACCGCGAGCTGATGGACAGTCTCAAAAATCAGCTACCGGCCGATTTTTTCGAATTGATGGATGATGAACAGGAAGACCAATAGAGACATACAGCGATCAATTCGCGTAATCGCGCTCATCGCTCTGGCTACTTTTTGCACCAGCGGCTGCTCCGGACCGACAGGATCCAGTGCCTTACCGCCAATGCACATTTTCTTGCTGGCCGGCCAGTCAAACATGGCCGGAAGAGGAGAGCTGTCGGAAATAGACCGCACCCCTCATCCGCGAGTATTTGTTTTAGACAAGAATGACAAGTGGGTGATCGCGACCGAGCCGCTGCATTTCGACAAACCAGAAGTAAGAGGAACAGGACCGGGGCTGGCATTTGCGAAAGAGATCGCTAAACAGAATCCTGAAATCAGAATATGGCTCGTTCCGACCGCAGTCGGTGGCTCGGGTATTGAGACCTGGGCACCGGGCGGCTACCACGAAAAAACCGGCCTCTACCCCTGGGACGATGCTGTTCGTCGACTGCGCGTGGCCATGCAGTCAGGCGAGCTTAAGGCAATTCTTTGGCACCAGGGCGAATCGGACTCAAGGCCGGAGCGGGCACCCCAGTATGAAAAGAGATTGCATGACCTGATCCGCCGTTTTCGCAACATTGCCAGTGACGAACAGCTGCCGTTCATCATCGGTCAACTCGGCCAATTCAAAGAATGGTCGGACGGCAGGCAGCTCGTTAATGCTGTGCATGAAAACGTACCGGCACAAATCGAGCACACGAGGTTTGTCTCTTCGGATGGCCTGACAGATATTGGTGATGGCACTCACTTTGATGCACGGTCGGCGCGGGAGCTTGGCCGTCGATATGCAGACGCCTATGCCGATATTCTGCTGACGACGCCTCCGTAGGAGGACCGGCCACCTTCAAACACACGATAAGCACTGGCTAGAAACAAACGCCGAATATGAAACAATTCATCGCCCTTTATTCATTGATGGTTTTCCCAGCCCTGGGCACAGCGGACACTGCCGAGACACTGAGGGAGCTCGACACTTACCTGGACACAACGGCCAGCCAACTGGGAGACAGCCCCTTTGCCGCGGTGGTCAGCAAGAACGGGGAGATCATTTACGAGCGTTATTATGATGGACAAGGCGTTTTAGACACGGTGGTGAATGAGCATTCCCGCTGGCAGGTCTTCTCCATTGCCAAGAGCTTTGTTTCGGCACTGGTTCTGAGCTTATGCGAAGACGACCTTCTTTCGCTGGATGACTCGGTCAGCAAATACCTGCCCGCTTTCCGCGAGCACGGTGATGGACCGTTCGATCGACGGGCCGTTACGATTCGGCATCTGTTGTCTCACACTTCAGGGACGGCTGTTGAAGGCAACAAAACGCCGGAATCCCTGCCGCCGAGCTTTGACATTATCCAGATAATCACGGCACCCGGCACCGGTTTCAAATATTCGAGCCTCGGGATGCTGATCCTTGAGCGAACGCTTGAAGCCGCGAGCGGCAAGGATCTGGATACCCTTTTGAATGAAAAAATCATCGAACCACTGGGCCTGGAATCAACAGGCTATGTTTATCCCGGATCGGCCACGGAGCAGGTGTTGCCACTGAAGAAAGATCTTTTCCACTATTCACAGAGCGGGAGAAGAGCAAGCGCGGGACTTTACACCACCGCCCGCGATCTCAACACCTTCGGACAGTTTTGGCTGAATCCGGAATCGGTGTTTTCCACGGAGCTGAGGCAAGAAGTCTGGACATACCACGGAATGCGGGAGTCCGACGGTGGGCGCTATGGATTGATGTGGTGGCTCTTTGAAAACGACGGCGGTTACGTGATGTCAGGTAGGGAATCTAAAATCAACGCCGTAATTCCCGGAACAAATACAGTTATTACAGTAATACGCTATCCTCAGGCGAGGGCAGCGAAAGAATACAGTTTCGCAGAAGATAAGCGAGCTCTGGTCCTGTTCGGCAATCGTATGTAGGCTGGGCAGGAACTACCTTAGGGGACATGAAGCAGGTCATTTGTTGATATGTCAAAGAAATTACTGTTCGTTATATTCTCGTTCGTGCTGATTGCCATTCTTCCCACCTGGGCCAATGCACAATCGGCGCCAGCTAATGATACGCACCCCAATGTATTGTTCATCGCTATCGACGATATGAACGACTGGGCCGGGTTTTTGAACACCCATCCGCAGGTTCAAACACCTCATATGGACGCCTTGGCTGCAGAGGGCGTGTCTTTTACCAACGCTCACGCTCCGGCCCCTATCTGCGGCCCTTCCCGTACCGCGATCATGAGTGGACTTTGGCCAACGTCCAACGGTATTTACACCAATGCCATTAACTACCGAGAAGATGTGCCTCATCTGATTAGCATGCCGGAATATTTTCGCCAAAACGGTTATCACGTCATGGGCGCTGGGAAAATATTTCATGCTGGGGCATCAAGAATTCCCATAGATGCTTTCGACGAGTATGGGGAGGCAGGCAGTTCCTCAGCACCGTTTACAAGAGAAGAGTTGGATATTGAGGCGCAAAAGCCGTTCAACCTGGTGGTCAAGAATGGAAAAGAGTTCCGGCTTCCCCTCAATGGTTTTCCCGCCGACCGGCATTGGAGAAGCACCAATACGTTCGATTGGGGGCCAGTGGACCTTCCCGATGAGATGTTTTCCGATACCAAAACGGCCAATTGGGCGATCGATAAGCTTCAGCAAGAACAGGAAAAGCCTTTTTTCCTGGCCGTTGGTTTTCACCGCCCTCATCAACCTTTATTCAACCCGAAACGCTTTCACGATCTGTACCCCCCGGAATCGGTCGTCCTGCCACAAACGCTTCCGGACGATCTGAGCGATTTGCCACGTGCAGGCAAGGAATATACGAAAGTCGCCGTTACTTCTGGCTTGCATAAGAGTGTCGAACAATACGGGGAATGGGAAAATGCCGTTTCTTCCTATCTCGCGGCCATTTCTTATGTGGATGAACTGGTCGGCAATATCATGACGGCGCTGAAAATGAGCGACTACGCCGACAATACGCTGGTCGTATTGTGGTCGGATCACGGTTGGCACCTGGGGGAAAAAGAACATTGGGGCAAAGCGACCGGCTGGTACAGGTCGACTCGAATACCGATGGTCATTGTTCCGCCTAAGAATCAATTGCCTGAGGGTTTTGAACCGCATAGTACGAGCGCTCGCATGGTCAATCTGCTGGATCTCGCCCCGACCATCGCGGACATGACGAAGATACCGATCAAAAAAGAGTGGGAGGGAAACAGCCTTTTGCCTTTGATAAGAAATCCCGATCAGGAATGGCAGACTTATACACACACAACTTTTGGCCGAGGAAATCACACTATTAGCACGCCTCGCTGGCAGTACATTCACTATTTCGATGGAGGCGCAGAGTTATACGATCTTCAGCGAGATCCGGACGAGTTCGTCAATTTGGCCAATGATCAAAAGTACGCCGAGGTACAGGAGCAACTACACCAGTACTTACCGAAAGAACCACAGTGGGAGTATTTCGTTCGCTACCACAATTTCAAAGCGGTCGTCCCGGCTGACGGTTCACCCATGCTGTTGTTCAATCTGGCCTTTCAAAATCAGCACAATGAAGAGACGAGTGTCACCGAAGACTATCCGCACATTGTGACCAAGATCGAAGACTGGCTGGCCAAAGAGCAGCCCGATTCCAAATACCTCTCGATGGCTAATTGAATTTGTAGAATTTTAAGAGAAGTCTTTTATCAAAATTTACTTTAATTACTGTAGCAATTCTTGTCACTCCGAGCGCTCGAGTGTTCTTCCCCGGATAGGTCGGTCGGACAGGACACTACGCAGGAACCCGGAAGGTTCGCAGTGACTAGCGGATTAAATTCCTTATAGGTTGAATCCATACATCCCCAAACAAGCGGAACCGGCGACATCCCGTTAATCAGGCTGTCTACTCTGTCAAAATTTTCTTTGTAGAAATCACTCGGCAATGCCTTTCCAAAAAAATTGTGATCCGAGAAATCCAGCAATGCCTCCCAACTCTCTACATTATGATGATGGCCTCCCTGTTGGTAGAAATTACCTATCTTGTCCGGGACTCCAAAAAATTTATATACCTCCCGCGCAGCTTCTGTAGTTTGCTGAGCCCCCCAGGGATTGGCCCACTCATCCTGCAGACCATCCGTACAAAGCAAAGGACGGGGAGCTACCAAGGCCTTAAGAAAATGCTGGTCAAATGGCAGCCGGTTCACTCTCCTTGCAAAATCGTCAAATTTGGGTTGGAACCAGTAATCGTATTTATCGTCCCGCATTATATGCATCAATTTCTGAGCGCCACCCTCCAAGTATTTTAGGGATCCGCATCCTCCCGCACCGGATCCAGCGGGTACAGTTATGGCAATCCGACGATCCATGGCACCGGCCAGCAATGCAGTTTTGCCTCCGCGGGAATGGCCGGTAACCACAATTTTATCCTTGTCCACATCTCCCAAAGTCATGAGATAATCCACGACTCTGTAATACCCCCAGGCCCAGACAGATAATGTGGCCCAGTCATATTCCGGATAGTGGGGATGCACGCCGTTTGTCCGGTCGTCATTATCCGGATCCAAATCGGTTCGGTAAAAATCAGCAACTATGTATCCCCTGTCAGTGGCCACTTCCAGGCCCTCGGTCCGGCCCCATCCCCTGTCACCGGTTATCACAACCGGAAAAGGTCCACTCCCTTTGAGCGGGACAGATAAATCTACCCTCATGGTTATTGAGTGATTTGGTCCCATAGAAAGAACCAGCTGTGTTTCCGTAGCCCTTCCGTTGAGTATTGTCTTTGAACTTTTTATCTCAACTTTTAGGTTTTTGGGGGCCGGGGGATAATAACCGTACTGATAATAAAGCAGCATATCCTTGATATACATTCGTTGTTTTTCCCAGTCCTCCAGGGTTTTCACTCTGCGTCCATCAACCATCATGAAAGGATCATTCAAACCCCTTTTGGCAATTAGATCGTCGAAGGAAGGGAAATCATACGCTGGGCCTTGAGCCGTTATGGTGGTGCTCCACAGGGCAATTACAATTAAAAATAGAATTTTATTGTTTGAGAACATCGTCATAATCCTTTTAGCTAAGCTAATGGCTAATGGGACCACCCGGCAGCTCATCAATATAAGCCTCTGTTGGCTTGGTGTAAGAAATGCCGTCATCTAAATCCAGGGAAGTAGGAAAGGCTTCGTAGGCCATCCCGTTGCCGCTCATGTGCAGGTCACCGGTTTCAGTGAGGTATTTCTCAAGTTCCTGTCGCATGTTGTTACGAATGGATTCATAGCTTGGGTTGTAGGCTGCATTTTTTACCTGGCCCGGGTCTCTGCGCAGGTCGTAAAGTTCGTGTTCCGGGCGGATTCCCATTGACAGTTGAAAATAATCTTTGTCTGTGGGGCTTGGGTTGGCAAGCAGCCAGGTTTTTGTAGGGCCGCCATCAATATCTGCATATCCATTGGGGTTGCCTGCGGGCCATCGGTCAGGATAAATGTTCCATAGATATAGGTAGTTCTTGTTGCGCAGTGCCCGTATGGGGTAGCCGTAGTTTTCATCCCGGGCGCCGGTGTGACGTTCACGACCCAGGTACACCCGGGTGAAAGCCGGGTTTACCAGCCCTTGTTCACTGGACTTGAGAATTGTAAGCAGACTTTTGCCTGTCATGCTGCCAGGTATAGCTATCCCGGCTGCTTCCAAAAAGGTGGGAGCAAGATCGGCGGTGTTCACAAAATCATCCAGCACTCTTCTTGGGGGGATTTTTGCGGGCCACATGATAACCATGGGTACATGGACACCGCCGTCATATAGATTTGTCTTGGCCCGGGGAAAGGGCATCCCGTTATCACTGGTAACAACGATCAGGGTGTTATCAAGTACGCCCCCGCTTTCAAGTGTTTCATAGATTTCTCTGACCTCGTCGTCGAAATTCTGTATCTCCAGGTAATAGTCAGCAACATCACTGCGCACTTCCGGTGAATCGGGCAAGTAAGGTGGCAGTTCTATTTTGGAAGGATCAATTCCTGCTTGCTCACCTGAACCTTTCTCATAAGGACGGTGGGGGTTGCTGCTGCCCATCCAGTAGGCAAATGGTTTTTTTTGTCGCGACTCTTAAAAAACGAGGGGAAATCCCCGCCTCCATTGCCCACGGGGCTGTCGGCCCAGGTAACATCAGAACGCCCAGGTTTATAACCCTTGCCGCTGTTACCAAGCTGGTAACCGTTTTCGAGCAAAAGCCGGGTATAAGTCAGCAGACTGTCAGGAAAGACCCCGAAAAGATTAGAAGCCGATTCCAATTCCCAATGATTTCGCCCCGTGAGTACCACAGCCCGAGAGGGTGAACAACTGGGTGCACCCACAAAGGCATGGTTAAAGAGGACCCCTTTTTCGGCAATCTTGTCAAAAGACGGTGTCTTAACAGATACGTCCCCATAAGCATTGGCATGTGGCCATGACTGATCATCCGCAAAAATAAAAACGATATTGGGTTTTTCTGCACAGTGAGCCGAGCCGCTAAAAACCAGGTAAAGAAAAAAAAGTTTGATGGCTATATTTAAAACCATAAATCAATCGCCTGTATCGTTGCTGATCTCTGCCAGTAATTCATCAAGTACAGCAATCAGACCTTCACGATCATAATTGTAGGGTTGATCGTGGTTGAGTTGCACAAGCCGGCGCATCGCAGCCGTTATCGCTGCCTGCGCCTGCCGTTCGTTGGGCGTGACCATGTAACGGCGTTTGGGATTCTCAGCAGTCATCAGATCAAGAACCGCATCGGCAACCTCGTCGGGTTCCTTGCGAGTGGCGTTCCTGACTCTGACACCCTCGTATCGCGTCCTTTCTTCAGCCGTTAATTCGATATCGCCTTTATCAGCCGCGGCGAGAGCACGCGCCGCCTGGCTGACGGCAAAACCGGACTTGAAAGTGCCGGGTTCAACGATGCTGACGTGGACTCCGTTCCCGTCAATTTCGAGAGCCAGCGAGTCGGTGTAGGCCTCGACCGCAAACTTACTCATGCTGTAGATACCGGCCTTTCTGGCAATGAATCCTGAAACGGATCCTATAGTCGTTGTACGCCCATCACTTTCGTCGAGAAAAGGCAGGAACGCCTTGTTGATCCTGTACGGGCCGTACACGTTTACCCCGAATATGAAATCCATGTCCGATTCCGGACCCGTAGCCAGGGAGGAAATCGAACCGACGCCTGCATTGTTCACGACACCGAAAAGTCCTCGGCCCTGATCCTTGACGAATTCAACCGCCGCATCGATTTCTTCCTGCACGGTTACGTCCAGCCGGATCGAACTGACATTTTCCATCGCGTCCAAGCGCTCCAGATCAGCGGCTTTTCTCGCGCCTGCGTAAACGTGAAAACCGTTGCTGGCCAATTTCTCGGTGATTTTGAGCCCTATTCCAGAACTCGCGCCGGTGACCAATACCGCTTTCTGCGCGGCGCCATCGTCAGCGAGCACTACAAGTGGGAAAAATGTCGGAGCACAGACAACTGTTACAAAGGCGAGCATCAGAAATCGGATCAATTTGCTAACTCCACTGGATGATTCAAAAATGAAATGTTCCTTTCGAGTCTTTCATAGCAATTTGTTGGCATCGGGGATGCATTTTGCTATTATGATGCTACCGGTAGCATTATATTGATTAAAGCCATTGGCGACAACTTTTTCTGGTTTCGATGCGGTTCAAGCCCTGTTCAAATCATGCTGTGACGCGACACATTGAGCCCGATCGAAATAATTTCATCCCCTGACCTGGAGGCCACGGCGTGTTGCCGCGAACCCAATTCATGAAAAACAATGCTCAAATTCAGTTCGTCACCATTTGTATGGCCGGTCTGCTGGCAGGACCAATACAGGCTGCAGAGTGGCAGACCCTGATCAGCGGTTCTGACCTGGCTGGCTGGGAACAAGTCGGAGGCACTGCCCGATACGAAGTTCACGGCGGCGAGATCGTTGGCTACACCGTCGCGGATTCGCCCAACACCTTTCTGGTGACAAAGAAGCAGTACTCCGATTTCATCCTGGAATACGAAACGCGCCTGGACGCGCCGATGAACTCGGGCGTGCAGATCCGCAGTAACATCGGGGTCAAAGGGATTGTGCAGGGATATCAAGTAGAGGTCGATCCGACGCATCGCCGCTTCAGCGGCGGTCTCTATGACGAGAAGCGCCGCAAATGGATGTATCCCTTGTCACGCAACGAGAAGGGCCGTGATGCATTCAGGAACGGTGACTGGAACCGGTTCCGTGTCGAGGCCATCGGCGACTCGTTCCGGGTCTGGGTGAACGGCATACAGACGGCGGACATGATCGACAATATGACGGCCAAAGGCTTCATCGGTCTACAGGTGCACAGTATCAAGGACCCCGAATTGGCCGGCCGCAGCGTGCGCTGGCGCAATCTGCGAATCCTGACCGACGATCTTGAGGCCAACCGCATGCCTCGCGACCCGGAAGTCGTGCCAATCAGTTATCTCCAGAACCGCTTGACGGACCTCGAGAAACGGCACGGCTGGCGGCTGTTGTGGGACGGCAAGACATCCGCAGGTTGGCGTGGTGCCAATCTGGATCATTTCCCCCCCGAGGGCTGGAACATGGAAGACGGTGTCCTGTCGGTCGATGAGACCGATGGTCGCGAATCCACGGGCCCGGGCGATATTGTGACCCTGGACAGCTTCAACAATTTCGAATTGCAATTCGAATTCCTCATTTCCGAGGGTGCGAACAGCGGCGTGAAATACTTCGTCGATCCGGACCTGAACACGGGACCGGGTTCCGCAATCGGCTGTGAATTCCAGATTCTTGACGACGCGGTGCACCCGGATGCCAAGCTAGGCGTGAACGGCAATCGGACGCTGGGTTCGTTGTATGACCTGATCACGGCGGAAAATCTCCAGACCGAGGGGCGCGCCAAGCAGTTCAAGGGCATCGGGCAGTGGAACCAGGGCCGGGTCGTCTCGGACAACGGGCACGTCGAGCATTGGCTGAACAACGAGAAAGTCGTCGAGTTCGATCGAAGCAGCCAAACGTTTCGTGCGCTGGTCGCCTACAGCAAGTACAAGGACTGGGACGGCTTCTGCCAGTGGCCGGACGGTCGCATCCTGTTGCAGGACCATGGCAACGCCGTGAGCTTCCGCAGCATCAAAGTCCGAGAGTGGTGAGTACACAAAAATGAAACGACGAGACTTCCTAATTACAGGTGGGGCGATAGCGGCGAGCGTTGGACTTGGTCCGGCGCTTGCGAGCACCCGTTCTGCAACTGATCGAATCGGAATTGGCATCATCGGTGTCGGCTCGCGGGGCAAGCAGCATTTCAAGTTCCTGCAGGACGTTCCGATGCTAAAGCTCGTCGCCTATTGCGACGTGTTGCCATTTCGACTTGAGGAGGCTAGAGCTGCAGAACCTGGCGCGCGGTCCTATTCAGACTACCGTCGCTTGCTCGACGACAAAGACGTGGATGCGGTAATCGTGTCGACGCACTTCAGTGAGCACCATCCTGTCGTGTTGGCTGCGCTGGACGCGGGTAAGCATGTCTATTGCGAAAAGACGATGATCAAAGGCATCGCCGAAACCCGGGAAGTATTTGACGCGACGCAGAAACGTCCGAGCCAGATTTTTCAGACAGGCTTTCAATACCGAACTTCGCCGTTGTACGAAGCAGCAGCCAGGTTGATCGCGAACGGCGATATTGGGCAGATCACCGCGGTTAACTGCCAGTGGAACCGCAATGGTAATTGGCGCCGCCGGGTGCCGGATCCCAAATGGGAGCGACAGGTCAATTGGCGTATGTATCGCGAATATTCCAGTGGCCTGGTTGCCGAACTGTGCTCGCATCAGATGGGCTTTTGCGACTGGGTGATCGGCAGCGAGTTAGAGCACATCCAGGGTGTTGGAGGCATTGACTACTGGGTCGATGGCAGAGAAACCTACGACAACGTGCACGTTGTCACTCGCTACAAGTCAGGTGTAACCGCAACGTATACCAGTCTAACCACGAACAGCCTCGACGGTTTTCGAATATCCGTACTGGGTAAAAAAGGGACGGTGATTCTGACAACACGCCGCGGCTGGTTGGTACCGGAAGGCGATGCGATCGCGGCGTCCGCCGGTGTCGATCTGGTATCGGGTGCATCCGTCGATGTAGGGCCGGAGAATGCGTATAAAACAGCGAACGAAGGATCCGCGATGCGTATTGACGCGCCGGCCGATGATCCTACGCCAGTTGCCCTGCAAAAATTCGGCGAGGCAATACGAGACAAGCGGCAGCCCGTCGCGAATGCGGGCAGCGGAGCGAAGCTTTCTGTAATGGTGCAGTTGGCGATTGACGCCATGGACGGCAAGAAAGTCATTCCGTGGAGCGCCGAACACAATTATCAAATGGAGTCATGAGGAGGCTCTAATGAAGAAGTGCTGGCGATGGTTCGGTCCGAATGACCCGATTTCACTGCAGAAGATCGCGCAGGCGGGGGCCACGGGCATCGTGACCGCATTGCATGAAATACCAACGGGCGAAGTCTGGCCTGTAGGTGACATTGAAGACCGCAATTCTGAAATTGAAGACGCAGGTCTCAAATGGTCGGTCGTAGAGTCCGTACCACTCCATGCGGACATTCAGAAAGGCAATGCGGGTCGCGACGAAAAAACCGAAGCCTATAAACAGACGATCCGGAATCTGGCCGAAGTAGGCGTCGGCGTTATTTGCTACAACTTCATGCCGATCGTTGACTGGACACGGACCGAGCTGGATTTTGAACTGCAAAACGGTGCACGGGCCCTGCGTTTCGATGCTGCACAGTTTGCAGCGTACGACGTGTATATGCTCAAGCGTCGCGATGCAGCGCTCGATTATGATGATGACCTGCTAGCTCGTGCGGAGTCGTTCTATGCTTCGCTGAGCGAAGACGAACGCGTGACGCTCGAGAAAAGCATTATCGCCGGGCTCCCCGGGGGAGAGGGTTCCTACGATCGTGAAGGACTGCGCGCTGAGATCGAATTCTTTCGGTCACTGGGTGAGCGGGGGCTACGGGAAAACCTTGAGGTTTTTCTGTCCGAGGTTGTACCCGTTGCGGTAGAGCATGGCATTGCGATGGCGATTCACCCGGACGATCCACCGTTTTCGTTGTTCGGCATTCCTCGCATCGTCTCGACCGCCGATGACGTACGAAAAATATTTGCGCTGCAGGACAACGCCGCCAATGGTCTGACCCTGTGCGCCGGATCATTTGGTGCCAGGGCCGACAACGACCTGACTCAAATGGCCGAAGAATTCGGTGAGCGCATTCACTTCGTTCATCTTCGCAATGTCACGCGCGAGCAGGACGGTTCGTTTTACGAGTCCGATCACCTCGACGGTGACAATGACCTGATCAGCCTGCTATCGGCATTGCTGCAACAGGAATCCGCGCGCAGTGAGTCGGGCGGGGCAATGTCAGAGATTCCGATGCGGCCGGATCACGGCCACACGATGGGCGACGAGCTGGAGCAAAGTGGTGTCAACCCGGGCTACTCCTATGTCGGCAGGCTCAAAGGTCTTGCTGAGCTGCGCGGTGTCATACGGACCCTCGAATGGCAAGGGAGTTTGCAATGACGAAGATCGACACAGTTCCGGCGCGCCTTTCGCCATCAACATTGACTCAGCTCGATGAGGGTGTCGTTCAGCCTGGCTACGAGCCGTCGCATCATGGCGTCGGCATCGTGCACCTCGGCGTCGGTGCCTTTCATCGCGGTCATCAGGCTGTTTACACGGACAGTGTGCTCGCTCTGCATGGGGGCGATTGGCGAATTGTCGGTGTTTCACTTCGCAGCCCGACGGTCGCCGAGCAGCTTAATCCTCAAGGCGGGTTGTACACCGTTGCGAGTAAAGGTGAAGACTCCTGTGAGTATCGTGTTATCGCTGCCATCGAACGGGTGATTGCAGCCGCAACGGATCCGCATGAGGCGATTGAACAAATGGCGGCTCCGGACACAAAAATTGTCTCATTGACGATAACCGAAAAAGGGTATTACCGCGATGCGTCGACGGGTGCTCTCGCGACTGAACACCCGGACGTCGTCGCAGATTTGAATGATCCGCAATGTCCTCGAACGGCTGTGGGCTATATTGTTGAAGCTCTAAAACGGCGTCGTGAACGCGGCCTCACAGGGTTTACCGTTTTAAGCTGCGACAATCTTCGCAACAATGGAGCAGCCACCCGCCAGGTGGTTGTCGAATATTCAGAGCTACTGGACGCCGATTTATCTCGATGGATTGAACGCAACGTGACGTTTCCATCGTCAATGGTCGACCGAATCTGTCCAGCAACCACAGCAGCTGATCGAGAGGCAGCCGCTATCGTGCTCGGACTGGACGACCAGGGCCTGGTCGTTACCGAACCATTCAGTCAATGGGTCATCGAGGATCGGTTCTGTAACAGCAGACCGCAGTGGGAAGATGTTGGCGCCGAGATGGTCGCAGACGTGGCTCCCTATGAAACTGCAAAACTGCGCCTTATGAATGGTAGTCACTCCGCTTTGGCCTACCTCGGATGTATTGAGGGCTATGAATTTATTCATGAAGTGATGAGCGATGACAGCATTGCGGCTTTCGTCAGACACCTTATGGAAAAGGAAATCCAGTCAACGTTGCACATGCCCGACGGTTTCGATGTCGCCCAGTACATAGAGAGCATTCTCGGAAGACTCAAGAATTCGTCATTGCCCTACCGCACGGCACAAGTTGCCATGGACGGATCTCAGAAACTGCCGCCGCGATTGATTGCCTCCGCCATAGATCGAATGGATGTCGGTCAGTCTGTTAGTGACATTTCTTTGGTGATCGCCGCATGGATTCATTATGTCAGTGGAGAAGATGAACACGGTCGACGGCGTGTGCTGGACGATCCGCTTGCTTATCAGTTGGCCAATCTGCCGTCATCGACCACGAACAACGCCAATGATGTGGTCGATGCGGCGCTCGGCCTTGCTGATATTTTCGAATCGAGGGCGGCAAGTAGTTCTGTCTTTCGGAACAATCTGGTTGCGTCGCTCGATGCAATCGTGTGCCATGGTGCCAGTGGTGCGGTCAGGCGATAGCGGCCGGTCTTCCCCGGTGCAACTCCGGAGCAGATCAGGTACCTGGGACTATCGTAAGTGGAGAACCGCGTGACACGCAGTTTGCTCGTATGCGCCGCGATGATGTTTGCGATCACCGGATGGGGTTGCACCGCTACAACGGATGAAATTGTAGCTCTCGAACCCGGTGTGCCCATTCTCGTCGACCCTGCCGCGCCAGACCCGGTCCACCGCGCTGTCAGAGACCTGCAACGGGATCTCGAACTCGTGCTGGGTGTCCCGTCACCGATTGTGAATTCCCTGCCAGACACGGCAGGCCAGAGCGTAATCGTCGTCAGTGGTACCGGCAGTCTGACGGCGGAGTTTCGCGACGCGTCCTTGCGCGGCTCCGAGGCATACCGGGTAACCGTGAAAGAAAAAAACGGTGTGCCCCACATCGTCCTGCAGGGCACCGACATGCGCGGGACGATCTACGCCATCTATGAGTTCTCCAAAGAATTCCTGAACATTCCGCCCCTGTGGTTCTGGGCCTCGTGGGAGCACGATCGTTTGAGCTCTGTTGACGTTCCTGTTGATACAAGAATCGTTTTCGACGAACCGTACGTGAAATGGCGCGCCTGGTTCCCGAACGACCGCGACCTCTTTTCACCCTGGCAAGAACGCGCGCCCGAAAACTACGAAGCGTTTCTCGAAACCATGTTGCGTCTGAAAATGAACACACTCGAAGGACGGCTCATGGACAGTGACGCCTTCAATCAAGCGTTCACCGCCGGTCGCGAAGCGCGGGCCGCTCGGGATCGGGGTCTCGTCATCACCGGCCATCACGTCTTTACGTTCGGTTCATCGATGCGCGATTGGGACAACTACGGGCAGAAGATCCGCAACCAGGAACCGCCGCGCACCTCGATCAAGAATGTTGACGCTCTGCGAAGTTTCTGGCGTTACCACATCGAAACGAACATCAAAGAACGTATGGACATCATCTGGCTCATCGGCTTTCGCGGCCATCGCGACATTCCGTTCTGGGCTTTCTACGAAGACTCCCCTGAATCCGATGCCGAACGCGGCGCCGTCATCGAGCAGATGATGAACGAACAGGTCAAACTTCTGAAAGAGGTTACGGAAGACGCCTCTCCACCGATGCGGACTACGCTCTACAGCGAAAAATCCTTGCTCTTTGCCGCAGGTCATTTGCGTCCGCCATCGGACCCGACGCTCATCTGGAATTTCGTTGCAGCCCGACGCGACCATTTTCCCGCCGCCGATCTGAGAAATATGGAGGTGCCGGAGGATCGACCAATCGGCTATTACATGAACTTCCAGTTCACATCGAGCGGGTCCCATCTGGCACAAGGAGAAGGGCCATGGAAAATGGAACGAAACTTCCGCTACGTTGACGGCAAGAACGCGCGGCCTCTCGAATTCTCCGTCGTCAATGCCGGCAACATACGCGAGTTCGTAATGACGATGAGCGCGAACGCCGCACTCCTCTGGGATTTCCAGGGATACGATACCGACAGCTTCATGCAGGCGTTCTGTACGCAGTATTTCGGCGCTGAACACGCTAGCGATATCGCCAACCTGTACCGCGACTATTTCGATTCGTACTGGCAACAGAAACGCCCCGACCTGAACGGATTCCCGCGGCAGTACATATTTCAGGACATGCGCTACGCGCGCGCCATCGAACAGCTCACCGCCCACTTTGCGACAGGCTATGCGCCCAACCCCCTCCGCGACCAAGGGTTCTCGACGCCCGGTGAGTATTTTCGCATCGTGCCGCAAGACACCGGAACAGGCGATCAACTCGAGGCGATTGTAAAAGGTACTGAAGGGTCAATTGCCAAACTAAAACAGGTCGTCGCAAGAGGTGAGCAGTTGTTCGAAGCCTTGCCTCCGTCCAAACGTGTTTTTTTCAACGACAACCTGCTCATACACGCCAGGTTCATGCTGCACCTCAACGAGACGCTCAACGCGGTGACCCGTGCATTCATGACGCTTGAATCCGGGGCCGGGGAGAGTACTGTTGATCTGCTTGATACGGCTGCAAACAGTCTCGACGCCACACGACATGCTCTCGACCAAGCCGAACACGGTAGGTTCACCCGGTGGTACGACGGCGACACTAAATTCAAGATGGACGGCCTCAAAGAACGTATTCATCAAGCCCGCGACAACATCCGGGCCGCTGACGGATAAATGGAGAATTGACATGCCCCAGGTCACTCTGAAGATCAATGGAACAGAGCACACGCTAGATGTTGCTCCCAACATGCCGCTGCTCTGGGCCTTGCGAGATAAACTGAACTTGACCGGTACCAAGTACAGTTGTGGCATTGGCGTTTGCGGCGCGTGCACGGTACTGGTTGATGGCGCACCGACGCGATCCTGCCTGATGCCCGCCACAACGATGGCCGACCGGGAAATCACCACGATCGAAGGGCTGTCCGCCGATGGCAACCACCCGGTCCAGAAAGCCTGGAACGATGAGGACGTCCCGCAATGTGGCTACTGCCAGGGCGGTCAGATCCTGGCCGCCGCGGCGTTACTGGAGCAGAATCCGAAACCGGACGACGCGGATATTGACCGAGCCATGTCAGGCAACTTGTGCCGCTGCGGGACCTATATTCGCATTCGCAAGGCGATCAAGCGCGCTGCGCAATACGCGGCTGAGGAAGGAGGTGACGTATGAATGCCCAACGACGTGATGATCGCGGCAACATGGACCGCCGCGCATTCCTGAAAACCACGTTGCTGGCCTCCGGTGCCCTGTTAATCGGCGTTGGATCCTGCGGCAACCCGAATGCCGGTAAGACCGGGCGGGAAACCTGGAATCCCAACCTGTACGTGCGCATCGACCCCGACGGAACAATCACCATCGTTAGCAAGAACCCGGACGCGGGACAGGGCGTGAAGACCGCCTTCCCGATGGTGGTCGCGGAATGCCTCGAGGTTGACTGGAAAGACGTGCACGTCGAGCAGGCACCGGCAGACGACCGATATGGCCGCCAGGCCCTGGGCGGCAGCCGCGGCACACCCGACGGCTGGGACGATCTACGCATCGCCGGCACTGGCGCCTTGTACTTGTTGATGGGAGCCGCCGCAAAGGAATGGGGCGTACCGACATCCGAGTGTTCCGCTGCAAGCGGCGTCATCACGCACGAGCCAAGCGGTCGGACCAAAGCCTACGCGAGCCTGCTGGAAACTGCGGCGACGCTTCCGGCGCCCGAGGTCTCCGAACTCAAGTTGAAGAGTCGCCCCTCCGAATTCAAGCTGCTGGGTACTTTCGTGCCCGGCGTCGACAATCCGAAGATACTCACGGGGCAGCCGATATACGGCAGCGATATCCGGCTCGACGGTATGTTGTACGCGGTCTACCAGAAATGCCCGGTCTTCGGTGGCAAAGCACGCAGTGCAAACCTCGAACATGTTCGCTCGCTACCTGGCGTAACGCACGCCTTTATCGTGCCCGGCACCGATGAATACAGCGGCCTGCAGCCCGGTGTCGCCATTGTTGCCGAGACTTTCTGGGAGGCCAATAGCGCCCGTGAAGCTTTGGAGGTGGACTGGGAAACCACACATGCTGATTCTTCCGAAGGGTACGCAGAGCAGGCAAAAACGCTGGCGGCGGAACCCGGTGAGACACTGCGCCATGATGGCGACGTGGACGCCACATTCGACAGGTCTGTGACAATCGTCGAAGCCAGCTACCACTACCCTTTCGTTGCGCATGCGACCATGGAACCGATGAACTGCACCGCCCTGCTGCACGAGTCCGGCAAGCTGGAGCTGTGGGCGCCCTCGCAAAACCCGCAGACACAAAGGAAGCTGATCTCGCAAACGTTGGGCATTCCCGAAGGCCGGATCCACGTCAACCAGGTGCGTATCGGTGGGGCGTTCGGTCGTCGATCACGGCTCGACTTTGCGGTCGAAGCCGCGTGGATCGCGCGAGAAACCGGCCGGCCGGTGCAATTGCTCTGGACTCGCGAAGATGATATGGCCCACGATTTTTACCGCCCCGCGGGCTGGCACCACTTCAAAGCCGGCCTGAGTGATGAAGGCCGCATGATCGCCTTCGATCACCATTTCATTACCTTGGGCATGGGCGGCAAAACAGTTTCGGGAGCCAGGTTGTCCGCCAATCATTACCCAGCGGGACTTGTGCCCAACTTCCGGCTTCGGCAGTCCATCATTGAAACCCATGTGCCGACAGGACCGTGGCGCTCGCCCGGGCACTCGGCGTATTGCTTCGCCTACCAGAGCTTCTTCGACGAAGTCGCGCTGGCGGCCGGGCGCGACCCGCTCGAGTTTCGCCTCGACCTGTTATCGCAGTCCTTCGGCAAGCCGCAACTGGATACCGAGCGCGGCTCAGGCACCCTGCGAGTGGCCGCAGAGAAGGCGGGCTGGGGACGCGAGATGGAGAACAATCGCGGTCTGGGCATAGCGTTTCACTTCGATCACCGGGGATACGCTGCTCACGTTGCTGAAGTTTCGATAGACGGAGATCGTTTCACACTGGACAAGGTGTATTCCGCCGTGGACGTGGGTCCGATCCTGAACCTGAGTGGTGCCAAGAACCAGGTGGAAGGCGCCGTGATGGATGGGCTCAGCACAACGCAGCTGGAGACAACGATCGCCGGAGGTTCAGCGCAACAGACCAACTTCCATGCTCACCCGATGCTGCGCATCGACAAGGCACCGGAAGTCGAGTGTCATTTCATCCAGAGCGACAATTCGCCTACGGGTCTCGGCGAACCGCCGTTCGCCCCGGTGGCACCGGCGATCGCCAATGCGATATTTGCGGCATCCGGGACACGAATTCGCGAACTGCCGTTCAGGCGCTCGGGTTTTATCCTGTAAAGTCCCTGCAATTCCGCTATACAGTCGGTTCCCAGCCGGGCTCGTATTCGCGACTCCAAAGCTTGTCCGCCGCCTCGTTGACCGGCCGTCCATTCGACGGGTCGCATTCGAGCGTCTCGCCGGTGCGGTAGGCGATGTTGGCTAGGTGGCACATCAGCGTACTCTTGTGACCTACGTCCACCGGCGAATGAAGATCAGTGATCGTGCCGCGAATGACACCGAGGAAGTTGTTGACGTGCAGGATGTTAAGCGGACCCCCGCCACGCGTGTCGGTCGTGGCGCTGGCGACCTCGACCTTGACCTCGTGCTGCAATTTGCCTCTCAGGTCATAGATCTCATAACCGTTGCGATCGACGATGGCCCATCCCTTCGTACCGTAAATCAGTGTTCCCCTTCCCCGGCCGTGTTTGTTGACCCGGTTGCAGCTGTGACCTTCCCAAATGACCGTGACATCGGCAAAACTGTAGGTTGCCTCAATGGTGTCATACATCTCCCAGTCATCGTCCGTGTGGAAACGCCTTGCGCCGCGGACTTCAACTTTGTCCGGGTAGTCGGCGCCGATGGCCCAGCGGGCGATATCGAGTTCGTGCATGGCGTTATTGCAGGTCTCGCCGGTGCCCCAGAACCAGTGCCAGTTGTAGTGCACGACGTTATCCTGGTAATCGCTGCGAGGTGCGGGCCCCTGCCAGAGCTCCCAGTCCAGCCAGTCCGGCGCAGGCACGACCTTACCGTTGCCTATGGTGTCGCGGCGGTTCGCATACCACGTGTAAACCTTGTAGATATCGCCCAGTTCCCCCTGCCTGATCTTGTCGATCAGTTCGATTGACTCCGGCGCCGAGCGCTGTTGATTCCCTACCTGGACGACTTTGCCATGGTGCTCTTGCGCCTTGACCAGGAGTTCGCCTTCGGCGGGGTTGTGGCTGACCGGTTTCTCGACATACACATGTTTGCCGGCCTGCAGGCCCAGTATCGCACCGGGCGTGTGCCAGTGATCGGGCGCCGCGACGACCATCAAGTCAGTATCTGACGATTCGAGAGCCTTGCGAATATCCGAATGCACACGTGCTTTCGCAAAGCCGTTCTCCGCAAGTGCCGCGTTGGCCTCGTCGCATCTTCGGTAATCCGGATCGCAAAGATCCGTAACGACGACACCGCTCGCGTTTGCGAAATCCTGCGTCAGGACCGACCCGCGGCCTCCTACGCCCATGACGACAACATTAATGCGGTCGTTGGCTCCGAGAATTCTTGCGTAACTGGCTGCGCTGCTCGACATGTCGGAATCGCTGGGCGAGCGCAGACTTGCCGTGTGC
>JACZTO010000006.1:0-34385 GCA_022573655.1 Pseudomonadota bacterium | reverse complement strand
GGCCAGCGATGCACCCGCTGCCTGCTTCAGAAACCGCCTACGTGTCGGCATTTCATTCTCCGTCTTGAGTTTCGTTCTTGCGCGATCAGGGCTAAACCAAAGGGCGGCCGCCGGCCCCTAACGACCAGGCACCGGTCCCGTCGATTCTCTCGCCTCGAACTGGGGGGAGATCATCGTCTCGGAAATATGTGTAGCATTCGACCCACTATTGAACTGGGCCAGCATCTTCTGTGTCGCAAGCTTCGCCATCAGCCCGGTTGGCCGGATGATAGTCGACAGGGTTGGAACGGCAAAATTCGAGAACGGCGTGCCGTCGAAGCTAACCAACGACAGGTCGGCCGGAATTTTCAGGCCCAGCTGATTCGCAACCTTGATGACCCCAAATGCCATTTCATCGTTGGCCGCAAAAATGGCAGTGGGGCGGCGCTCGCGCGACAGGAGTTGGTTCGCTGCCATGAGACCAGAGTCAAATGTGTACGCACCCTCAACCACCATCTCGGCGGGTAATTCAATACCGTGGGTTGAGAGTGCCTGTACAAAGGCCTCGTGCCGTTTTCGAGAGGACAAATGCGTGTTCGGCCCGGAAATGAAGCCAAATTCGCGATGGCCAAATTCCACGAGGTGCCGGGTCATGTCCGAGATAGCCGACAGGTAGTCCGTGACGACCAATCTTGAGGTCTCGTCGCTGACATCCGAAGTGACTCGCACGTAAGGGCAACCGGCCTTTTGGAGTTCTTTCCCGATGTCGGCGATGTCCGCTACCGGAGGGAGAACGATGACGCCATCCAGGTTGGCACGTTTCACGAAACGCGTGACATCTTTGACCACGTTTTCGCTGGGGTAGTGGCAGGCATGGACGACCAATTCGTAGCCTTCATCCTCGATAATGCCCAGTGTATCTTTCAGGATGTCATTGATGAACAAAGTCGGGGCGTCGTAAACCAGGCCGAGCAGAAATGAGCGCTTCGCCGCCAAGCCTCGCGCCTGGCGGTTGGGTGAGAAATTGAGTACCTCGATGGCTTGTTCGACCTTGGCCCGCGTCGCCGCTTTAACCTTCGAGGAGCTATTCATCACGCGCGTCACAGTCCGCTTGTGGACGCCGGCCAGCGCCGCGACGTCGTTGATGGTGGGAGTTCCGTCTCTGTTTATCACATTACTTCACTCGATCAATCCAAGGAATCGCGGCCAGAACCCTCATGGAGATTTTCGTTATGAGTCTCTTTCTGGTCTTGTCTACAGGGTACAGTTTAGACCATTATGCTACCGGTAGCAATTAGTAAGAACCGAGCCAACCCGGCGGTGACAATATCGCGATACCCACGACCAAGATTACAGGCCCGGACCATTGTTGATACATCGAAGGGCATTGCGCGGTGCGTTGAAGTCAGCGAGATGCCGAGTGCCGGACCTGAGTAGAATAGGATCCACCTACCGACCAACCTTGAAAATAATTCGATGATATGGCAAACATTCTTGGTATAGACGTTGGCGGCACCGGCATCAAGGCAGCACTTGTCGATACCGACGCGGGCAGCCTGGTCAGCGACAAGCGTCGCATCGACACACCGAATCCGTCAACACCGAAAAATGTCGCTGCCACGGTAAAACAGCTGGTGGCTGAGTTTGACTATTCCGGGCCCGTTGGATGCTGTTTTCCCACTGTCGTCATCGACGGTAAAGCCACGACAGCAGGCAACATCGACGAGGCTTGGCGAAATACACAGATTGACGCCGTATTCAGTCACGCAACCGGACTTGCCTTTATCGTGCTCAACGATGCTGATGCTGCCGGAATCGCGGAAATGCGATTTGGAGCCGGAGTTGGGCTCCTGGGAATGGTCATCATGATTACGATTGGAACAGGGCTCGGGAGTGGTGTTTTTTACGATGGCCAACTGATTCCGAATATCGAACTGGGAAGAATGCCGGGCAAGAACGGCGAGCCGATCGAATTTTATGCGGGCAACCGCGCGAGAACAGCAGATAATCTCTCTTGGGACGAATGGGGACAGAGATTCAACTATTTTCTCGAGCGGGTCGCCAGGGTTTTGTCACCGGATCATTTGATAATAGGCGGAGGGGCGAGCAAAGAGTTTGCACAATACGAGCACGCGATCAAAGTGCCAACGACGATACATGTTGCGAAATTCCGCAACGACGCCGGAATTATCGGCGCCGCCGTTGCAGCCGGCCAAAGGGAATCACAATAAAAGGACCCGCATACGGCAGACCTGGAATTAGACGCGGACTGGTTCGAGACCGGATAGATAGTCCGGATCAAAAGTGATCCCGAAACCGGGCGTCATGGGGACAGCCAGTCGGCCGTCGACAGCCCGGAATCGCCCGCCTCGGCCCGTGACTTCGTAGGGCACTTTATCCGGATCGCCCTTGTACTCCTGATACTCGGTGGTGTTCGACACAACGCTCGCGAAGTGCGCCATGTACAAGCTGCCGAGGCCGCTTCCAGAGATATGCGGCACGATATCAATTCCAGCTTCACGGGCCATTGCTGCAACGCGTAGTGATCGCAGCAATCCACCGAAATAGATAAGGTCCGGCTGCACAATCTGCAATGCACGATTTGCGATCAGCCATTCGAAGCGCCACAGGCTCGATTCCTGCTCGCCGCCTGCAATGGGTATCGAGACTCCATCGGCGACTTCCTTGGTTTCCTGAAGGTAGTCGAATTGCACAGGTTCCTCAAAAAAACCGTAATTGTACGCCTCCATTACCCGACCGATCTTCAATGCCGTCGCGACGTCGTAAGAGCTATTTGCATCGGCATAGATGACCATGTCGTCACCAAAATGTTTACGAACCATTGGAATCAGCACGTGGTCTCTCGCTGTGGAGGCGTCTGTGTAATGCATGCGCGCACCGAGCTTGAACTTGACGGCCCGCGCGCCCGATTCCGCAACGGATTCCTTGAGTTTCTCCACGACCCATTGGGCCGAGTGATTTCGATCACCGTTGGCGTGATAGAGGCCGACGAAGTCGCGTAACTTGCCACCGAGCAATGCATGCACGGGTTGCCCGGTGCGCTTGCCAATCAGATCGAGGATGGCGAGCTCGGCTCTGGCCACACAAATCCAGAGCGCAAGACCCTGCCATTTATAATTGCTGTCGGTGACAAATACCTCGTCCAGAAGCATTTCCAGATCGCGCGCATCTTTGCCAGAGAAAAACGGTGCAACACGATTTACGAAAATGCCGAATGCCGAATCCATAAGGCCTGGGTTGGCAAGCGCCCATCCAGTCACGCCTTCCGTGCATACGGCCCTTACGAGAAACTGATCGTCACGGCGAAGCATTTCGACCCGATCGATGATGATGGGCTCGGTCAAAGAGTGAAGCTTCGAAACCGGCCGCAATCTAGCATTTCGGATACGTGCCTTTAATTCGCGCAGGTCGTTATCGGTATTCCGGCAAACCTCAGCGGCAGTTGCTGGATGATTAACGAGAGCGGCCGCGCCGACGCAGCCCAGCTTCAACAGCGTTCTTCGTGTAGTCATACGTACCTCGCTCGGAATAGCCATTTGTTCAATGAAATGGCAGTGGCCTTGCTGAAAAGCGTTTCCTAGTTCGATTTATCCTGAATCCGCACAAATCCGGCTTGAACGGGGCTCTCGTATTCCAGTTTTGTTTTCCTTATGTAGTCTGAAAAGTCTTTTTCATTGTTGTAGACGGCGCCTTCACTCCAGGCTGATGACAACAGGTACTCGAATGCATGGTCTTTCGCAGCAGTAATTTTGAATGTGTGGTTTCCGTTATGGCTACTCACAAATTGGTATGCGGGCTTGTAATCATCTTTGACGATTAGCGCCGTTCCCACAAAGTCGACCCTGTATTCTTCCCGGTCGTCGATATTTTCCGGATCTTTTATGGACTCAGGCCCGCTTGAAACGATGATTCCGTCCTCCAGAATGAAGTTATCTTCGTCGGACTTCTTGCGGATACCAACCCCCATTTGGACGCCCGCGACGTCAGGCGAGAAAGTAGTGAATTCGACCCTGGACGTCGTGTAGCTCTGCTTTGCATAGACGGTGTAAGTCTGCTCGTACTCGTAGTGTCCGTTACCGGAATTCCAGTTCATGCCCTTGATCTTGATGATCGACCGTATGGGTCCGTTTACGATTACTTCATAGGCGTATCGTGTGTCACTTATTTGTCCAGCGTTCCACAGAGACTCGGGCGACAGTCTATTTTTGATCGGCGTAAATCTGGGCATCGAGACTGCATCAGGTTCCTGCGGATTTTCAAACAGGCAAATTGCCCCACCACCGAAGGACCCTGCCACACTTTGAATGTCTGTCCCCCAGTCGTTGTTGATGGCTGAAACCCCGTAGCCGTCCAGGTTCTCCATGTACAAATGGTTTGACATCAGCACCGGTTTTCTCTTGGCATATACGTCGACGCTGTTGGCGAACCAGATTTTCCAACCTACATTCTCGCTTTCCCAAAACGGCATCAGATGGCGGGCGTAACTTCCGATATTGGCGTGCGTGAAATGCTTGTTCCATCCCCGTTTGTTTTCACCGAGATAAACATAAATTGTTTTTTCTGAACTGGCTTCTATGTCTGTCTGGAAAAAAAGCTCATCCCAGATACCGTCCTTGTCCAGGTCATCCATTTGGTGAAAGATGGCATGTCCATTGGTTTCCGCGCGCAACTGGTGCCCACCCTGCAAGCGCAACAACTCTTCCGATGGTCCTTCGTACGGTGGCAACTCCGGGTCCACGACCGTGACCCACATTTCATGCAGATCGGGGATGGGAAAGCCTTCGCGCTTGATGACGACCGGGGCGTTTTCCCGATCAAAATCGAGCGTGTTGGAGATCATGAACTCCAGTCTTTGCGTTGGATGGAAATTACCCTGTTCATACCACGGGCTGTCCTCAGCACTTGCGTGCCAGGATGCGATTATCAAGAAAACACAAAGTAGAGATTTCACCGCATAGTCATTTGATGAACTGAAACTCGTACACTAAGACCCATATCGTATCGACGCAAGCTGCTTGTATAGGAGATCAAAGATGTTCCAACGTGCCGTGCGTCTCGCTGCCATCCCGACACTGATTGCTCTATTCGTCACTCCAATTCGCTTCTTCCTAGAGCGGGCGGGGCTACCTGTGTACGCCATTTTCATCGTTGGTTTACTCTGGTTGACGTTGGCGGTTGTCGTCTACTGGGGAATCAAGTGAGCCGACGAAGAGCGCCCGTACCCGCTACTCTTCTCGAGCCTCGCCATCTTCTCGCTGCTTTACAGGATTCCTGTCCTCGTGCTCTGGTGGATTACCAAGACGTGGGGGCTGGGTACTCATTACGGCATCTTCGAGAACTGGAGCCAGGCTCTCGTCGGACAGCTCGTGCTCGGACCCTTCGTTCAGATTATTCCCGGTGGATTGCTGGGTTCGCTGACGCTTGCCATCAAGAGACGTCACAGATCCGTAGCAAAATGTACAGATGCGTATAAGTAAAATTAGGTCTGAGTATTAATATTGCTGTCCATAACGTCGCGTAGCTCTTCGTACTCCCTTTGAGTAGCACAGTCGTACGTGCCAGTGTCTTCGTCCTGGATTTTTGTAGTGCCACGTGGGCAGTCCGACTGACTTTGTGGGCCAGTCGAGGTACCACAGCCTGGCAGAAGCAGACTGATCATCAAGATCTTTACTGAGTTCGGCAATGTCGTTTTGATTAGCCCGTCAAATATCGCCGGGCTTTCCCTTAGCGCGTTGCGTCCCTGTCTTTGGTCAGGTTTGTTTGTATCGAATATTACTCAATAATATGGGCTGGCGCGGATTTATCGTCAATGGTTTGAGGGCAGCGGCATTTGCGCACTATCTACATCTCGAGCCTGTTTGAAAACAGCTTGTGCATCATTGGTGCGAACCTGTTCAATCCAGATTACGCCGTCGAATGGAAAACTATTACCTCTGGTGCCGACCATGTCCAGGTCACCATCGCTGTCTAAATCTCGCGCCAACCATTTGTCGTACATACCGCGTTTTCGCCTCGAAATATCGTGCCGAATCCATTGCTCATGCGGTGCGATACCAGGGTTCTCGAACCACGCTATTCGGCCCAGGGGATCATCAACACCAATATCAGCACCGTCATTATCCCTTGGTCCCCTACTGTATCCTCCCGCAAACGCATCAAGGTCGCCATCACCGTCAATGTCAGCAAGTCTTACGCTTACCAACTGATCTGCGTCGAACGCACCGATTTTGTGTGATTGCCAAACTGAGTCAGGCTCAACAGGCTGTCGCAGCCAGACAAGATACCCAGGCCACGCAGTCGCGATAATATCCAGGCGACCATCGCTGTCGATGTCCGCATAGTCCATGTTGAAACCCGTTAATCTTGCGTCGGAAGGTAAGCCCGAGACCTCAATGTCATGGCGTGCAAACTGCATGTCTCCAAGATTCTCGAACCACAAGATTCGCGTCTCCGCTCGCGAACCTGCGACAACATCAAGATCTCCGTCACGGTCCAGGTCAACAGGCTCGGAGTTGATGGGTACGAGAACCTTACCTAGCAGGCTGTTGAAAAACGCGCTGAAAATGGCCTGATTTGTGGTTGCAGCATTTACGAAAAAGCAGGGGCGTTGATTGTGTCGAGCAATTGAATTGAATTTACCCGTTGCATTGGCCTTTCCTTGTGATGTTTTTCCCGTTTCACAGCATTCGGACACACTTGTCCTGTCACGGCGGCACCTCGGCAAGAATGTTGCGCATGCGAATCAGGTTGTAGCCGGCAAGCGTCAGCAACAGTTGAAAGCCAACTCGGTCCTTGCCCCGAAATTTGGTTTTTCGTATCGGTCCGATATCCTTGCCCCAGCCAAATATCTCTTCAACACGCTTGCGTACCCGCTGGCTGACCTTATAACCGCTATGCCGGGTAGTGCGTGCATCGATGGCCGAGCGGCGGTTGGTGTCGTTTTGCGCTACATGCGGGGTCGCCCTAAGTTGGCGAAGATCCGCAACAAAGCCTTTAGTGTCGTAAAGTTTGTCGCCACCGACCGTAATCCGGTGTGTGCCCGGGCGCTCGGCCAGCAGCTTAACGGCCGTGTCCCGCTCCGCCGTGCCATTGGCCTCAGTCAACTCGCCAGCCACCACCAGCCCATGGCGGTTCTCCATCAGCACATGACCCATATAGTAGAATCGGGCCTCCTTGTCGGCACCCTTGCGATACAGCCTGGACTCAGGATCAGTGCTCGACTCATGGGTATCGTTCTTGCGCTTTTGGCCGTGAAAATCCCGGTCCGGATTACGCCCACCTTCAGGCGGGTCATCCGAACCGTCTTTTGCACGCACACTCTTCAGCGATGCCCAGGCCTCGATCAAGGTGCCGTCCACCGTAAAATGCTCATCGCTAGTCAAGCCCCTGGCCTCAGCCTGCGCCAGAATGGCATCAAACAATCGCCGCGCAATATCCGACTCCAGCAAGCGGTCCCGGTTCTTGGAAAAAGTCGAGTGATCCCACACCGGGTCATCCATCGACAAGCCGATAAACCAGCGAAACAGCAAGTTGTAATCCAGCTGCTCACACAGCATGCGCTCACTGCGAATCGAATAGAGGATCTGCAGCAGCAATGCCCGCAACAACTTCTCCGGCGCAATCGAGCGACGTCCCGTGTCCGAGTACATCGATTCAAACTGCCCATTCAGATCGCTCAGTGCAGCATCAACCATCGCCCGCACCGGGCGCAGCGGGTGATGTTTGGGAATCCGGCTTTCCGGCGACAGGTAACTGAAAAGGCCTTCTTGATGAACATCCGTACCGCGCATCGAATACAATCCTTTCGTCAACGTTCGTCCAGACCGTATTTTAACAAGCTTCGTTCTCTATCGAACAAAATATGAGTTTTTCAACAGCCTGCTAGAACCTGTTCGCGCCACTGTGTGCCATCGAGTGGATTTTCCGGAAGTATGAATATGGAAATGTTCTTTGGGTGGATGACTTCCTGACCATCAAAGCCAGGGTTCTGGTCGCCCTTGTTCGCCGCTACAACCTCTGGGCGCCCATCGTTATCAAAATCAGCAAAGAAGACCCGAATAAATGAACCTCGGTCGGATGTTATTGGCGGAATGCTGCGTTCCCACCGAGCGCTTCGTGCGTTTCGGCCGGGATTCTGGAAATAGATGAGATGCGCAAGTTCCGTGGCTACAATGATGTCTGGATGTCCGTCCCCATTCGCATCCGCAATAGATACATCTTCGGCGGCGGCAGCTTCGGGACCAGACGAGAGAGTCGTTAATTCCCATTTATCCGGGTTGTCAGTGCCCCAGGCTATTCGCACAAACCCGACAAGACTTCCGTCGTAGACTATATCGGCTTCGTGTACAGAAACGATGTCCTCGAATCCGTCCCCATCAAGATCGCTCATGTCTAAACCATCACTTCCGGCGAGATTCGGCTCACCACCAACCTGCGGGTCATCGATGATGTGCTCTCGCCAGGATATGTACTGGCCATCCGCAGTCTGCGCTTGGGACAGCGAGTCTGCTACGAGCCCTGACTCGGCAAACGTAGCTAAAGGAAACGATACAAATACGAGAACAGTCGCGGATACTCGAATTCGTCGACAAAGATACAATTAGACCAGCTTATCCGCGAATCAGATTTTCCATGGGTGGCGCAGCAGCACTATCCGGGAAAACCGAACGCTCGAGCAGGGAATCCGGTATGTCGAGATGATCAGCGAGTATTCCCTTGAACAGGCTCCGCGCATCTGCGGTCGGCATCAAGTCGCGACCTTCGTAGAGATCGGATTTCCCGAGGCCCGGCCAGTCAGCCAGGACACGACCGCCATTGATGGCCCCGCCGAGCAGGATCGCTGCCGTCGCAGTGCCGTGATCGGTGCCACGTGTGCCGTTGACTTTGACCGTACGCCCGAATTCGGTAACAACTGCGACGACCGTGTCGGACCAAGTCGATCCGAGGCCGTCGCGTAATGCGATTAATCCGGTGTCCAGTCCGGCTAGCCGATTCGCAAGAGAGCCGGTCGAGGCCCCCTGGTTCGCGTGGGTGTCCCATCCGCCAGCTTCGAGAACCGCAATGCGCGGCCCATTTTTGGCCGTCAGGAATTTCGCCGTCGCCTGCATCATGGCGCGTACCTGTTCGATATCCTTGGCTTTTCTGCGCATCCGCCGCATGCTGCGATCGTCCCCGGCAATTTCCTGCGATCTGAGCGCCTGCGTCAGTCTCGTGGCGAAGAATTCGTCGTCGGCGTACAGGTCCTGCAAGCGGCGAATCGTGCTCTCTTCAGCATCCGGAAGCTGCGACGGGGCCCAGCTTGTTACCGAGTTCTCGCCCCGCAAGACGAGCGGTGTGTTCACCGCCAAGGCAATGGCCGTTTCGTTGCCGAGAGAGCCGCCCAGCGGCGCAAGCGCTCGATTGAGCCAGCCGTCGCGCAGCAAACCGACATCGGACCCGCCATTTTCAAGAACATCCTGACCGTCAAAATGTGATCGCTCTCGGTACGGGCTCGCAACCGCGTGCACGATCAGGGCCTGATTCTTTCCGTATTCGTCATAGACGCCGGCCAGTGACGGATGCAACCCAAACATGCCGTCGAGTTTCAGCAGCCCGCCGTCCTGCCCCGGGGCAGGCAGTGCCAGGTCACCACGAACCTTGCGATAGTTACCGTCACCGTATGGCGCAGCAATGGCCAGGCCGTCTGCCGCGCCGCGCAGGATTACCAGAACGAATCGCGCATCCGTCTCGGCCCTCGCAAATACGGCCGTGGGCAGTGCCGTAGCGACTGCGCCCAAGCTTGCGGTCCTGAGTATGTCCCTTCTCGTAAGCATGCTTATCTCCGTTGAAACTCGGGCGAGGCGAGCAACAGCGTCAAACCTTGCACCCCGCTCTCCGCGCGGGCGATCGATTTGCGCGTCTTTGCGCTCAATGCCGGTCCAAGGACAGCTTCGCCCAGCTCCACGGGCCGGGCCCGCGACCCAACGACGCGTGCGACGGTGTTGCACCATTCGATGCGCTTGTACAAGCCATCGGCGCCGCCCCACTGTTCGGCAGTGTCTGGCCAGCCTTCGGGTGATCCTGGACGAAACGGCGACTGCCCCATCATGTCCAGCGCACGCGTGACGAACCGGGCGTCGTCAGGAACGTGATCGAACGCCCGAAATGTCGATATGACGAACTCGTGCGGCGTTTTGTACTTAGCGTGAATTTTACGCCATGGCTCGTTGGCCTGAACAAGGGCCTCGTAAACGGCGCTCAAATCGCCGTCGGTTTCGAGGTAAGTGGCTGCGAGTTCGTCGACGAGTCGCGTCGGCGGCTCGTCCGCGACGAAGTGACGCGCAAGTTTGGTGGCGAGAAACTTGGCGGTAGCCGGGTGTGCGGCGAGGTCGCGAAGAACGGCTTCGCCCTGCTCGACACCCGACTGCGGATAGGATTTACCGAGCAAGGTCTGCTTACCCGACTCGTGAATGATTTCGCGAAATTCGAACGTGCCCGGATCGCCATCGGCGAAACGGCCGGAATCGCTCATGCCACCGATTGACCAGCCCGTTATGACTTTGGCGAATGTCGTCACATCCTGCTGCGTATAACCGCCGTCGACGCCGAGGGTATGCAGTTCCAGGATCTCTCGCGCCAGGTTTTCGTTGAGCCCGAGATTGCGGTTTTTGGCGCGCCGTTTCGCGCGCCGGCCCAGCTCCGAGTTCGGCCCGATTGATCGCTCATTGTCGAGGAAAAGAATCATCGCCGGATGTTGCTCGGCGGCGAGCAGCATGTCGGCAAAATTGCCTGTCACGTTAGGCCGGATCGCCTCATTTTCGAACAGGCCCGTTATCGCCGGGAGCGGCTGCTGGTCGGCCGATATCGCAAAGTGATTCGACCAGAAATGCACGAGCCGCTCATGAAATGGGTAGTCGCTGGCTGCCGCAGCCCTGTAGCGGGCGATGGCCTGATCGTTGAAATAGCCGCGTACCGACCGCCCGTACATCCTGGCTGATTTGGGCGCGGGCTCATCGCCTTCTGATTTCTTCCGCTGTTTTTTCTCTTGCTTCAAATTCTGAATGTCGACGAGGACATTCGATGAGTGTGGCAGGCTCTCAATATCCACGGGCAATCGGGACGGTCCTTGCAGCTGGTCGAGCAACCAGGACTGCGGATTACGGTCCACGATATCGAGGTCGCCGGGCCGCGCACCCAGGCCAAATCGGTTCGTAGCAATGACGGTACTGTTTTTCATGCGCACTCCGGCCCCGGAAACCAGCCATACATTATAACGAAGTGCAGGCTATTTGGTTGACCTAGGGAAGCTCTGATCAATTCAGTGTATCTCTGGCTTACGGCCTGCCCGGCAATCAAGGCGCGCTTTTGCAGGCATAACGGGTTTACGTCAAGAAAGCGCAACACCGAGTGCCGGGCAGGCCGTAGGCCCCGAAGGGCGCAGCCTGTAGCGCACATCTGCGGTGTTGTGCTTCTAGCCAAGGACCGGGCCATTGCCGTCGAAGCAACGCCGTGCATCTGTGCGCTTCAGACTACGCAGAGACGCACTGAATTGGTCAGAGCTTCCCTAACGTTCAACCAAGGCTATTTGGGCCGCCGCATCCGCTACCACCGACGCCAGACGGTTCGCGATCGACACAACCATCTCCTCATCCTCGCCCTCGACCATAACGCGAATCACGGCTTCGGTACCTGAGGCACGCAAGACCACTCGACCGGTATCGGCCAATTCATTCTCGGCCGCGACAACGGCCTCCTGAATCTCGGTGCTTGCCCCTGGATCCATGCGTGTTTCAGTACGGACATTCACTATGGTTTGCGGGAACTTCTGCATGCCAGCCACAAGTTTGGACAGCGGTTCCCCACTGTCCTTCATGATGGCCAGCACTTGTAATGCGCAAATCAGGCCGTCGCCCGTCGTCGCCTTGTCCAGGACCAGCATATGACCGGAGGTTTCACCGCCGATGATGCCGCCGCTCTTCTTAAGAGCCTCCAGTACGTATCGATCACCAACGCTGACACGGCGGAAGTCGATATTCCTGGCTTGCAGCGCCTTTTCGAGCCCCAGATTGCTCATCACTGTGCCAACAACCGGTCCTTGCAGCTGACCGACCTGATGTCTGGCCGTGGCAAGGACAAAAAGAAGCTGGTCCCCATCGATGAGTTCGCCATTCTCGTCAACCATGATAAGGCGATCGCCGTCGCCATCGAGGGCTACGCCAACATCGGCATGCAGTGCCGGTACGGTGAGTTGCAACAAACCTGGCTCCGTTGAGCCACAGCCGTCATTGATGTTCGTGCCGTTAGGCGAACAGCCAATCGGAATGACCTCAGCGCCCAAACTTGCCAGCGTCCGCGGGCCGACCTTGTACCCTGCCCCGTTTGCGCCGTCGAATACGATCTTGAGCCCCTGCAGATCGATACCGTCAGGCATGCTGGCTGCACAAAAATCCTGATATCGAGTGCGCGCCGTATCGATGCGCCTGGCCTTGCCCAGTAATTGAGATCCCAGCGTAATCGCCGGATTCTGCAGATGCTCTTCAATTTTCAGCTCAGTCTCATCGGTCAGCTTCGAACCAGAGCGATCAAAGAATTTGATGCCATTGTCCCAATACGGGTTGTGGGAAGCGCTGATGACGACGCCAAGATCCGCTTCGAATTCCTGTGTGAGTCGTGCGATTCCCGGCGTTGGCAACGGGCCGATCAGCAGGACGTCGGCACCCGCCGCGACAAATCCGGCCTCCAACGCTGACTCAAACATGTAGCCCGACAGGCGCGTATCCTTACCGATTACGACGGTGCCGCCCTTGGGCACCAGGACTTGCGCCGCCGAACTGGCCAGTCGCATGGCGAAATCCGCCGTCATCGGCTCCTCGCCGACCTTACCGCGAACACCGTCCGTACCGAAAAACCGCTTGCTCATAGACTCGAATCCATTACTGCACCTGCAACCTTCAACGCATCGACAGTTTCTTGTACCTCATGCGCCCGGATGATCCGGGCTCCGTGCAGGACCGCTATTACGGCCGCCGCGATGCTCGCGGGCAGCCGTGAATCAATATTACGTCCCGTCAACTCGCCTAACGTGGATTTACGGGATAATCCAACCAGGATCGGTTTGCCCAGGTCCTGCAATTGTCGCAGATTCGCCAGCAACTCGACATTGTGGGCATGCGTTTTGCCGAAACCAAAGCCTGGATCGACGATTATCCGGTCTTCCGCGATGCCTGCTGCGACGCATTCTGCCACGCGTGCCGCGAGAAATGCAGTGACATCCGTCGCAACGTCGTCGTAATGCGGGTCTTGCTGCATCGTCCGCGGCAACCCCTGCATGTGCATCAGACAGACCGGCACTTCAAGCTCAGCAACGGCTGCCAGTGCCCCGGTTCCCTGTAACGCATAAACGTCATTAACGATCGCAGCACCGTGTGCGACTGCCTCACGCATTACCTTCGGCGTGCTGGTATCAATGGAGATTGGCAATTCAACAGCAGCATTCACTGCCTCGATGACCGGCAGAACACGGTCAAGCTCCTCCTGTTCACTAACCTCGTCAGCGCCGGGTCGGGTGGATTCCCCGCCGATATCAATGATGGCGGCACCGTCAGCCGCCATGCGCTCTGCCTGGCGCCGTGCAGCAACAGGATCGAGAAATTGTCCGCCGTCCGAAAACGAATCTGGCGTGACATTGAGTACGCCCATAACAGCGGGACTGGGAAAGTTTAGAGTTGCCAGGCGCAAAAGACCTACTTCCGCGGAGTACTAATGCTCTTGTGCGGGCTCGCCGATCTTGCCGGCGGCACTATCAGCTTCTGCTGCCTCGGAACCGCCATCCGGGCTCTTTGGCTGGACATTGTCTTCCCAGTCTGCCGGAGGGCTGGGTTCACGCCCCTCCATGATCTCCTTGATCTGGCCCTGGTCGATCGTCTCGTACTTGATGAGCGACTTTGCCATCGCGTGCAATATGTCCACTTTGTCTTTGAGAATCGTCTGGGCGCGCTTGTAATTGATGTCAATTATGCGCCGAACCTCCTCGTCAATCGCATTCGCAGTATCGTCGGACACTTGCTTGTGTTGCGTCACCGAACGCCCGAGAAATATTTCGCCCTCCTCCTCAGCGTAGGTTAACGGACCCAGTCGGTCGGACAAGCCCCACTTTGTCACCATGTTGCGGGCGATTTCCGTCGCACGTTCGATGTCGTTTGCCGCACCGGTGGTGACTCCGCCGGCACCATTGATCATTTCCTCCGCGATGCGTCCGCCAAACAGGCTGGAGATCGCACTCTCGAGGTGAGTCTTTGACGTACTGTATCGATCGGACTCGGGAAGATACATCGTAACGCCCAGCGCCATACCACGCGGAATGATCGTAACTTTGTAAACCGGATCGTGCTCGGGCATCAGGTAGCCAACAATGGCATGGCCGGCCTCGTGATACGCCGTATTGAGCTTTTCTTTTTCGCTCATCACCATCGATCTGCGTTCGGCGCCCATCATGATCTTGTCTTTGGCGCGCTCAAATTCATCCATGCTGACCACGCGCTTGTTGGAACGGGCCGCGAATAAAGCTGCCTCATTGACCAGGTTCGCAAGGTCTGCACCGGAGAAACCGGGTGTCCCGCGAGCAATGACACTTGGCTTCACGTCTTCACCGAGCGGAACCTTGCGCATGTGCACCTTGAGTATCAGTTCTCTGCCGCGAATATCGGGCAGCGGAACCACGACCTGGCGATCAAAACGCCCAGGACGCAGCAGCGCCGGATCAAGCACATCGGGCCGGTTTGTCGCTGCGATGACAATGATGCCTTCGCTGCCTTCGAAGCCATCCATTTCGACAAGCATCTGGTTGAGCGTCTGTTCCCGTTCGTCGTGGCCGCCGCCAAGACCAGCACCACGATGTCGGCCAACGGCATCAAGTTCATCGATGAAGATAATGCATGGCGCCTGCTTCTTGGCCTGATCGAACATATCGCGAACACGTGACGCGCCCACGCCAACGAACATTTCAACAAAATCAGATCCGGATATTGTGAAGAACGGAACCTTGGCCTCACCCGCAATTGCGCGTGCAAGCAAGGTCTTGCCGGTGCCGGGAGCCCCAACCATGAGGACGCCTTTTGGCATCCTGCCACCGAGGCGCTGAAATTTGCTCGGGTCTTTGAGGAATTCGACGATCTCGGCAAGTTCGTCCTTTGCCTCATCAACACCCGCAACATCGGCGAAGGTTACAGAAACCTGATCTTCACCCACGAGCCGAGCCTTGCTCTTGCCGAATGACATCGGACCGCGACCACCACCGCCACCCTGCATCTGGCGCATGAAATAAATCCAGACGCCGATCAATAACAGGATCGGGAAAGAGCTGATCAATAACTGCCCGATAATGCTTTGTGTTTTGGGGTCAGCCGCCGTAAAACGAACGCCGTTTTCATCCAGCAAGCCGATTAAGGTGTTGTTATCGGTCTCCGGGCTGATGGTATAGAACCGCGGCGGGTCGGACCTGCCGAAGCGAATTTGTTCATGGTCGATAATCGCCACGGTCACCTGGCCAGAGCGCACTTGTGCGAGAAATTCGGAATAGTCTTTTTTCTGCGGTTGCCCAGCGCTGACCCCAGACAGGCCCTCCACCACCGACAATAAAACGACGATAATGACGATAAAAACTAGTATGTTTTTGGTTAGATCATTCACGTTTCGACACTACTACAAATGGTATTTTCTCGCTACCAAGTAAACCTCACGGCTACTGGCTCTTGAGGCCCTCGGTTTTAAGACCCTTACGCTCTCGAAAGAGTTGCGGACGTCTGCAACGAATTCATCGATCCCTGCCCCCTGGAAGACCTTACAAATGAAGCTGCCGCGAGGTTTCAGTACGGTCCTGACCATATCCAGCGCCAGTTCCACGAGAGTCATCGAGCGCGGCTGGTCTACAGCCCGCATGCCGCTAATATTGGGTGCGATGTCGCTCATTACAAGGTCGGCACCAACATCGCCTACGGCCTGCAGCACTCGCTGCAAAACCTCGTCGTCGTTGCAGTCACCTTGAATAAACTCAACCCCCTGCAGGGCATCCATCGGCAACAGGTCCACCGCGACGATACGGACCCTGCCCTTGAGCTTTGCTGTGACGTATTGGCTCCAGCTGCCCGGTGCCGAGCCAAGATCCACGCACACCATATCAGGTCGCAGGATCTTTTCTTTCTGGTCGATCTGCTCAAGCTTGTAGATCGCACGTGAACGCCATCCGTCGCGACGTGCTTGCTGCACGTACGGATCGCGCTCCTGGCGACTCAGCCAGCTGCCGCTCGATGATCTCGGCTTACTCATCTTTGACCCAAAATCCTTGCGGCTTCATATCCTGCACGCTGTTACACTTCGCGCCAATGACGCTAGGCACCTCACAAAAAAAATATCTACGCGGCCTTGGCCACCAACTCAAGCCCCTGCTCATGATTGGCGACGGCGGTTTGTCGGACTCTGTTCTCGCGGAATTTGAGTCGACACTCGCGCATCACGAACTGATCAAAGTGAGAGTACGTGTCGACGATCGGACATCACGCGACGCAATCATCGCGCAACTCTGCACGAATCATGCAACAACTTTAGTCCAGCGTACTGGCAATGTCGCGCTGCTGTATCGGGCCAATCCGCAAAAACCAGCTACAAAACGAATTCGCCTACCCTCGAAATAAAGCACGCTGCGTCCGATAACGCGGCATGCCTTATACGTAACGCACCTCGATTACCTCGTAAGACCTCTCACCATCGGGCGCCCTGAATGCGATTACATCGCCTTCATTCTTGCTGATGAGAGCCCGCGCAATCGGTGACGAGAATGAAATCAGGCCGTTCTTGATGTCAGCTTCGTCTTCACCCACAATCCTGTAGGTGATGTCCTGGCCCGTATTTTCATCGAGCAACTCGACCGTCGAGCCGAAAATTATTTTGCCATGAGCATCTATTTCAGTGACATCGATGACCTGAACATTCGACAGCTTGCCTTCAAGCTCCTTGATGCGGCCCTCGATGAATCCCTGCTGGTCTTTCGCAGCATGATATTCGGCATTTTCCTTGAGATCGCCATGCGCCCGAGCCTCTGCAATCGCCTTGATTACCGTCGGCCTGGCAACGCTTTTCAGGGTCTTTAATTCTTCAACAAGCAGCTCGTGGCCGCGTACCGTCATCGGCACTTTGTTCATGCCACTACCTCTCTATGCAGATCCTGAAGCCGATTGACTTCGCTATTGTCAAGATGTTCCATCGCGCGACATGTCGCGATCGCGGCCCCCAGCGTCGTGTAGTAAGTCACGCCGCGGCGCACCGCCTCCGCGCGGATGGACGTTGACTCTACAATCGCCTGCTTGCCTTCCGTAGTATTTACAATCAAATCAATCTCACCATTCTTGATCATGTCGACAATGTGCGGGCGACCTTCACGAACCTTGTTCGCGCGCCGACATGATACACCTGCCTTGACGAGTTGTGCCGCCGTGCCGTGGGTAGCGACCAGTTCAAACCCCATGTTTGTCAGTATTCTTGCCAGCTCAACCACACCTGGCTTGTCGTTCTCTCTGACGCTGAGTAACGCTGTACCCTGTCGTGGCAGGATGACGCCCGACGCGAGTTGTGCCTTGGCGTAGGCTTCACCGAAGCTGCGGCCTACGCCCATAACCTCACCAGTCGATTTCATCTCCGGGCCAAGAATCGGATCACTACCGGGAAACTTGATGAAGGGGAAAACGGCTTCTTTAACCGAATAATATTCTGGCACGCGCTGATTGACAATCGCCTGCTTTGCCAACGTTTCCCCGATCATCACCTTCGCGGCTATCTTCGCGAGCGGCACGCCGGTTGCTTTTGATACGAACGGCGCCGTACGCGATGCCCGAGGGTTTACTTCAAGCAGATAAACAACGTCGCCCTGAATCGCGAACTGCGTGTTCATCAGACCAACGACGTTCAGTCCCCTGGCGAGCTTCTCAACCTGGTCTGCCAACTCTTTTTGCACTTCCGGCGTCAGGCTGAAGGGCGGCAACGAGCATCCGGAGTCACCTGAGTGCACACCCGCCTGTTCGATATGTTCCATGATGCCGCCAATCAATATGCGCTCGCCATCGAAAATGCAGTCGACATCAACCTCAGTGGCAAGATCAAGGAATCGATCCAGCAGTACGGGGCTGTTATTGGATACATGAATGGCTGCATCCATGTACATCGCAAGATCTTCATCACTATGCACGACTTCCATGGCGCGACCGCCAAGTACATAGGAGGGGCGCACGACGAGCGGATAGCCAACATCCCTGGCGCGGCGCAACGCCTCTTCCTTGTTGCGTGCGATACAATTTGGCGGTTGTTTGAGCTGCAATTCTTCGACGAGTTTCTGGAATCGTTCGCGATCCTCAGCCAGGTCGATCGAATCCGGCGATGTGCCAATGATGGGTGCACCCGCGGCTTCCAGGTCGCGCGCCAGCTTGAGTGGCGTCTGGCCGCCATATTGCACGATGACTCCATTCGGCTTTTCAAGTTCGATGATTTCCATAACGTCTTCAAACGTCAGGGACTCGAAATACAATCGATCCGACGTATCGTAGTCCGTCGAGACGGTCTCCGGATTGCAATTGACCATGATGGTCTCGTAACCCGATTCCTTCAGCGCGAGCGCCGCGTGCACGCAGCAATAATCGAATTCGATGCCCTGCCCGATACGATTGGGCCCACCACCGAGAATCATGATCTTCGGCTTGTCCGTCGGCTCCGCCTCACATTCTTCCTCGTAGGTCGAATACATATAGGCTGTCGTCGTCGCAAATTCAGCCGCACAGGTATCCACTCGCTTGTAAACAGGCCGAATAGCGAAACCCAGACGGCGCTGCCTCACCGCAGACTCTTCGACCTGCAAGATGTGGGCAATACGAGCGTCTGAAAACCCTTTGCGCTTCATGGCTCGCATAAGGTTTGCGTCAAGGCCAGCAAGGCCCGCCTGCCGCATGACATCTTCTGAGTCGACCAGGTCTGCAATCTGCACAAGGAACCAGGGATCGATGTTCGTGAGCTTGGCAACATCCTCATAGGAATAGCCGTGTCGCAACGCGTCGGCCACGTACAACAGTCGCTCGGGACCCGGAATGCGCAGCTCCCGGCGCAGCTGGTCCCGCTCAGCGCCTGATGTGATCGGGCCGCAGCGCTCGTCCAGGCCACTGATGCCGGTTTCAAGACCGCGCAGTGCTTTCTGCAGCGACTCCTGGAAGCTACGGCCGATGGCCATTACCTCACCGACCGACTTCATTTGGGTTGTAAGGCGGTCATTGGCACCCGGGAATTTCTCGAACGTGAAGCGCGGAATCTTGATGACGACATAATCGATCGACGGTTCAAAAGACGCCGGTGTCGCGCCACCCGTGATGTCGTTCCTGAGTTCGTCCAGGGTATAGCCGATAGCCAGTTTTGCGGCCACCTTCGCAATGGGAAATCCCGTGGCTTTTGACGCGAGCGCTGACGAACGCGAGACGCGCGGGTTCATTTCTATCACGAGCACACGCCCGGTCTCCGGACAGATAGCAAACTGTACGTTTGAGCCACCTGTTTCAACACCAATTTTGCGCAACACATCGATGGATGCATTGCGGAGTCGTTGATATTCCTTGTCCGTCAATGTTTGCGCCGGCGCAACGGTGATCGAATCACCGGTATGCACGCCCATCGGATCCAGGTTTTCGATGCAGCAAACGATGATGCAGTTGTCGTTCTTGTCGCGCACGACCTCCATTTCGAATTCTTTCCAGCCCATCACTGACTCTTCCAGCAATATTTCAGTCGTCGGCGACATTTCCAGGCCATGCACGACGATGCGCTTGAATTCCTCAAGGTTAAAAGCGATGCCGCCACCGCTGCCGCCCAGGGTGAACGAGGGTCGAATGATGGTTGGAAAACCGATGTCCACCTGCTTTTCAAGCGCCTCTTCCATTGAGTGCGCTATATATGCCCGCGGACATTCCAGCCCTATCTCGGCCATGGCCTGGCGGAACAATTCCCGATCTTCAGCCATATCAATGGCTTCCCGCGATGCGGCAATCATTTCGACGTTAAATTCCTCCAGGACGCCATGCCGTGCCAGGTCCAAAGCACAATTCAGGGCGGTCTGGCCACCCATGGTTGGCAACAAAGCGTCTGGACGCTCTTTGGCAATGATTCGCTTGACCGTCTCCCAATGCACCGGCTCGATGTAAGTTGCGTCGGCCATTTCGGGATCCGTCATGATCGTCGCGGGGTTGGAGTTGACCAGAATGACGCGATAGCCTTCCTCGCGAAGAGCCTTGCAGGCCTGCGCCCCCGAATAATCAAATTCGCAGGCCTGACCAATCACGATCGGCCCGGCACCGATAATCAGGACGCTTTCTATGTCGGTGCGTTTAGGCATGGCGACTCAGGCAGACCTTCCACATATTAGAAAATAGATTAATAAAGATCTATAACTAATTGTATTAATAGGATTAACTTTCATTTCGACAACATCGCCCTTACACCACTCTTCTTCCGCACGTCCATGTTCCGGATAAAGCGCTCAAACAACGGCGCCATATCATGTGGCCCAGGGCTGGCCTCTGGATGTCCCTGAAAACCGAAGGCGGGGCTGCCTGTCACATCGATCCCCTGCAACGTGCCATCAAACAAAGACCGGTGAGTTGCGACAACATTGTCCGGCAGGGTCGACTCGTCTACGGCGAAACCATGGTTCTGGCTCGTAATCATGACTCTGCCGCTGTTGAGATCCTGTACCGGGTGATTGGCGCCATGATGACCAAATTTCATTTTCTCAGTCTTTGCACCCGCTGCCAGTGCGAGCAACTGGTGGCCCAGACAGATTCCGAAAATCGGAATTCCAGTGTCCAGAAATGACTTGATCGCATTAATAGCGTAAGCGCACGGCTCTGGATCACCCGGACCATTCGACAGGAAGATTCCGTCGGGCATTAAAGCCATCGCCTCGTCCGCAGTCGTTCTGGCTGGAACAACGGTCAGGCGACAATCGAGGTCGGACAGCACGCGCAGAATGTTGCGTTTGATACCAAAGTCGTAGGCCACGACGTGGTAGGGGGCGATACGTCGGCTCATGATTCGCAGCTTGCGGCCAAACGAAGTCCCCAGGCACCACTGGTATGGTTCTTTGGTCGTCACGAACTTGGCCAGATCCATGCCGGCAATACCCGGAAATTTTCCGGCATGCGCGACGGCTTTTTCTACCGCCTGATCGCCCGTCATGATGCAACCGGACTGAGCCCCCTTTTCTCGAATAATACGTGTCAGCTTGCGAGTATCGATGTCCGCAATGGCGACCGTATTAGCCTGCATCAAGAAATCGGAAAATGATCGTTCTGACCGATAGCTGCTCGTCAGCATTGTACTGTTGCGAATAATCAGCCCCGAGGCATGGACTTTCGCCGACTCCATATCGTCGCTGTTGGTGCCGGTATTGCCGATGTGCGGATAAGTCAGGGTGACAATCTGGCGACAATAGGACGGATCCGTAAGGATCTCCTGATAGCCCGTCATCGCGGTATTAAAAACCACTTCGCCAATGGTCTGCCCATCCACGCCAATCGACGTGCCGTGAAAAACAGTCCCGTCTTGTAGTGCAAGAATTGCAGGCGTACTCAAAAACGACCCTCTAAACGTGTGATCTGCCTCTTGCAGATGCACAAAAGCGGAAGGACTTTGCCTCCCGCTTGCGACTTCGCTGACCGCCCAGCGATCTGGCGTAGTTTACTTAAGGGGGGCTGTCTGCGCCAGACTCAAAGCGGATTTTTTATCGCTTGCCGAATAATACGTCCTGCATGCTGTAAAGACCCGGCGGCTGCCCGACCAGCCATTGCGCCGCACGCAAGGCACCTAAGGCGAATACACGCCGTGTGGTTACGCTGTGAGTGAAACTCAGTCGCTCCGTCGCCGAGCTCATGACAACCTCATGATCACCCGGCACCTCGCCACGCCGCTCAACCTCGAACTGAATCTGACCGGTCCCCGACTCACCTCGAGAGCTGGCAATGGCTTCACCCAGCTTCAACGCAGTACCCGAAGGCGCGTCCTTCTTATGCACATGGTGTGTTTCAGAGATCGTCACTGCAAAGTCCCGTCCCAGCGTCGCCGCCGCATTACGTACCGTGCGCTCAAGCACAGCAATACCCAGGCTCATATTGCGGTCGAATACAAGCGCAATCTGGCTGCCGGCGGCATCCAGTTTCGCCATCTGTTTGTCGCTGAGACCGCTCACACCGCAGACCAGCGGTTTCTTGTACTTCACGGCCGCCTCAACGACTACCTCAGTTCCATCCGGCATGCTGAAATCAACGACAACATCTGCTGCGCCGACCAGCGCTTCGATGTCACCGCCGCGCCGCCACGTACCGATCAGGCCAAACGCAGAATCCTGCTCAATCGACTCAGCAACAGCCTTACCCATTCGGCCAGCGCCGGCGATAGCGATGTTTATGTTTTCGATTGCGCGCTCCTTGGCAGCCAATATGGTCAACTTAGCTGATGCGGTCAAAGAAACGCTTGACTGTATCAATCCAACCGTCGGCACGGGGATTGTGTATGTCGCCGCCCTTCTGCACTGCAGCATCGAATTTCTCCAACAGCTGTTTTTGCTCGGCGGTCAGATTGACCGGCGTCTCAATGGCGATCTCAGCAAACAAGTCGCCCAGCCGCGGATCCCGCACTGTCGTTACACCTTTGCCGCGCAGGCGAAATATCTTGCCTGATTGCGTGCCAGCCGGAATCTTCAATACGACCACACCGTTCAATGTAGGCAGCTCAACCTCACCACCAAGCGTCGCGGTGGCGATGCTGACTGGAAACTCGCAGGACAAGTTGGCGCCATCACGACGGAAAATCTTGTGCGGTTTAACGCGCAATTCGACATATAAATCGCCAGCAGGCCCGCCGTTGCGCCCTGCCTCGCCCTCCCCGGACAGACGTATGCGATCACCATCATCGACGCCGCCGGGAATCTTCACTGATAAGGTTCGAATCTTGCGCACACGACCTCTGCCGTGGCACTTGCTGCAGGGGTCAGTGATGGTGGTGCCCGCCCCTTTGCACGCTGGACAGGTCTGTTGAATAGAGAAAAATCCTTGCTGCATACGAACCTGACCGGCGCCGCCGCAGGCTGAGCAAGTCACCGGCCGCGTGCCTTTCTTCGCTCCGGAACCCGCGCAGGAATCACAACTCACTTGTGAGGGTACATCGATCTCAACGCTGTCTCCGCTGACGGCTGTCTCCAGACCCAGCTCCAGGTCGTAGCCGAGATCTGCACCGCGAAACACCTGGGGCCCGCCACCACGCCGAGCTCCGCCGAAAATATCGCCGAATACATCACCAAAGATGTCGCCGAATCCTTCTGCACCGAATCCACCATGGCCTCCGGACCCTGCTCTTAGCCCGTCATGGCCGAATCGATCGTACGTGGCTCGTTTCCCGGATTCTTTCAGCACTTCATAGGCTTCTTTAGCCTCTTTGAACTTGGCTTCAGCACCGGCATCGTCCGTGTTGCGGTCCGGGTGATGCTTCATTGCCAGGCGACGATAGGCCTTCTTGATCTCGACGTCAGTTGCCGATTTCGAGATGCCAAGAACTTCGTAGTAGTCGCGTTTTGCCATACTCTTTTCTTAAGTTTCGGGCGCCGTGCCGGCGCCCGAGATTACTGACTGATGAGAATTTGATCTACCCGGATTTCGCCTGATCGTCCTTGTCTAAATCGTCTTTGTCCACTTCCTCGAACTCTGCATCGACAACGTCACCGTCGGCAGCCTGCGAAGATTCCGTGCCGCCCTCTGCACCTGCGACCGCCTGCTCTGCATACAACTTTTGGGCAAGGCTGCCTGATGCTTCACCCAGAGCGGCTATCTTCGTCTGGATCGTATCTTTCTCGTTACCTTCAAGCGCCGTCTTGAGGTCCGCTACAGCGTTTTCGACTGCGAGTCGCTCTTCGGCGCTGGCCTTCTCACCCAGATCCGCAAGTGTCTTTTCGGACGCATGAATCAATGCATCAGCCTGATTGCGCGCGTCGACGAGTTCGCGAAATTTGCGATCATCTTCGGCGTGGGTTTCGGCTTCAGCCACCATTTTGTCGATCTCGTCCTCTCCCAGACCACTGGAGGCTTTGATAATGATGGTTTGACTCTTGCCAGTCGCCTTATCCTTGGCGGATACATTCAGAATGCCGTTTGCATCGATATCGAACTTCACTTCGATTTGTGGCAATCCGCGTGGCGCCACCGGGATGTCCGCGAGATCAAAACGGCCCAGAGTGTTGTTATCCGTAGCGCGTTCGCGCTCACCCTGCAATATGTGAATCGTCACCGCTGTTTGATTATCGTCCGCTGTCGAGAATACCTGCTCGGCACTGGCTGGAATGGTCGTATTCTTGTCAATCACCTTGGTCATCACACCGCCAAGCGTCTCTATACCCAGGGACAAAGGCGTCACATCAAGCAGCAAGACGTCCTTGACATCACCGGCCAGTACACCACCTTGAATCGCCGCACCGAGTGCTACCGCCTCGTCCGGGTTGACGTCGCGACGCGGTTCCTTGCCGAAGAAGCTCTGCACTTCTTCCTGCACTTTCGGCATGCGCGTCTGGCCACCCACAAGAATGACGTCGTCTATTTCGTTCACCTTGAGGCCGGCGTCATTGAGAGCGATTTTGCAAGGCTCGATTGTGCGCGTGATGAGCTCCTCGACCAGTGCTTCGAGCTTGGCTCGTGTCAGCTTGATGTTGAGGTGCTTGGGTCCACTGGCATCGGCCGTGATATACGGCAAATTGACTTCAGTCTGTTGCTGGGTACTCAGTTCGATCTTGGCTTTCTCAGAGGCTTCTTTGAGGCGCTGCATTGCCAGCGGATCGGAGGTGATGTCGACTCCGCTCTCACGCTGGAACTCAGCCGTCAGATACTCGATCACGCGCATATCGAAGTCTTCACCACCGAGGAAAGTGTCACCGTTGGTCGCAAGTACTTCGAACTGGTGTTCGCCGTCAACTTCAGCAATTTCGATGACGGATATGTCGAAAGTACCGCCACCCAGATCGAAGACAACGATCTTGACGTCGCCACGTTTCTTGTCCATACCATATGCAAGGGCTGCAGCCGTCGGCTCATTAATGATGCGCTTAACGACGAGACCCGCGATCTTGCCGGCATCTTTGGTAGCCTGGCGCTGCGAATCGTTGAAGTAGGCCGGGACCGTGACCACGGCTTCAGTGACTTCCTCACCGAGATAATCCTCCGCCGTTTTCTTCATCTTCATGAGCACGCGTGCAGCTATTTCTGGCGGCGACACTTTCTTGCCTTTCGCTTCCAACCAGGCATCGCCATTGTCGGCCTTCACGATCGTGTACGGCACCATGTTGATATCGCGCTGCACCACGTCCTCTTCAAAACGACGGCCAATGAGGCGTTTGACAGCAGACAAGGTATTTTCAGGGTTGGTCACAGCCTGCCGCTTGGCTGATTGCCCAACCAGTACCTGGTCGTCCTTGGTAAACGCAACAATCGACGGCGTAGTGCGATCACCCTCGCTGTTTTCAATGACCTTGGGGCCTTTGCCCTCCATGACTGCAACACAGGAATTCGTAGTTCCCAAGTCGATACCAATCACTTTACCCATGTTCTACTACTCCACAAAAATCGGTTAGATACGCGATGAATTCGAAAAATCTTGTTGTAAGGTGGGGCCAGCACCCCATGTTTCAAGCGTCGTGACGCAATTTATTGCCGCGGTATCTCATTGCTCAGCAGCCACGATCACCATGGCGGGCCGCAAAAGACGGCCATTCAGCGTGTAGCCTTTTTGTACCACGGTTACGACGGAGCCAGGCTCAACATCAGTGGATGGCTGCATGCTAATCGCTTCGTGAAACTCCGGATCAAATGGCTCGCCCTCCGGATCGAGTTCAACGATCCCGAATTGCTGCAGCGTATTGCTCAACAGCTTTAACGTCGCCGCGCTGCCTTCCAGCAGGCTATCGACAGTCTCGCCCTCAGCCGCGGCCAGTCCCATCTCGAAACTGTCCTTTACGGTAAGCAACTCCCTGGCGAAGCGCTCCAGCGCGAACTTTCGTGCGTTCTCAACGTCTTTCGCAGCCCGCTTGCGGACATTCTCCAGCTCGGCAACCGCGCGCAAATACCGGTCCCAGTTCTCATCAGCTTTGGCCTGCAGTGCATCCAATGGCGACTGCGGATCACTTTCCGCCTCCTCCGTTGACTCATCCTCGGCCGCCGCATCGGCCGCAGCATCGGGTGCCTGGTCTGCGCCGATTGCGCTTATATCGTCGTCAGGGTCTTTAGCCTGTCCATTCATTGTTTCCTGCTCCATGACAAATTCGTCGGCGTGGGCCAGCCAGCCAAAGGTTGAAAAGACGTTCGCAGTGTGGGGGTGGAGCGAAAAATATCAAGAGTTCTGGCGGACTTTGTACGCACCGGACCTGATCGATACGGATCAGTTCTTCTGACTCAGAGCGGACTCCAGAAGCCTGGCCGTGACATCCACTATCGGCACCACCCTGTCATAAGCCATGCGTGTTGGCCCGATGACGCCGAGAACGCCCACGGTATCGTCATCGACATGATAGGGGGCCGTTACGACGCTGCAATCGTCGAATATTTTGTAGCCAGACTCTTCACCAATAAAAACCTGTACCCCGTCGGCGTGAATACTACGATTAAGAAGATCCAGAATAAGGCGTTTGCGCGAAAATGCATCGAACAATTTGCGCAGCGTCTCGATATCCGAGAGCTCGGCAAAATTCATCAAATTGGTTTCGCCTGCGAGCGAGTACTCGGTGCCCGGATCAACAGCCCCATCCATGGCCAATTGAGCGACAGCGATAATGTCGTGCATAGCCTGATTCACCGAATCGCGTGTTGAATCAAGATCACTGAGCAACCGCTCGCGCACTTCGTTGAGGCTGGTACCCGAGTAATTCTCGTTAATGTAATTTTGCGCCTGTTGCAGTTCCGACGCGGTGTAATCGCGGTCGGTATGCAGAATCCTGTTCTGCACTTCGCGGTCATTTACAACCAGAATGACCAGAACTCGATTCTCGGAAAGCGGCAGAAACTCGATCTGCCGCAGAGTAGCCAGGGCTGGGCGGGGCACACTCACCACACCAGCCATGCTGGTGAGTTGCGACAGCATGCTCGACACCGCGCTGATCAGTGCGCCGGGATTATCCGCATCGCCACTGATGCGTTTGCGAATCTTGCGAATGTCGCGGTCGCGCGGCTGCCGATAGCGCACCAGGGTATCAACAAAAAGACGATATCCCATCGGCGTCGGAATTCTGCCGGCCGATGTGTGTGGAGCCGATACGAGGCCCATCTCCTCCAAGTCTGACATTACGTTGCGGATTGTGGCCGGACTGAGGTCCAGGCCTGGATCTTTCGACAAGGTTCGCGAGCCCACCGGCAGCCCGTCGCGAATATAGCGCTGGATCAAAACGCGCAACAGTTGCTGGCCGCGATCGTTTGGTAAGGGATTTGATGCTTCAGCTGACATTCCAATTAAACGCTAACAATGGCTTGGCGATGGGTCAAGGGTTTGCCACAATCAGCGCATGAGCAGCCAATTTCAATGCGTCGCCATAGTGGGTCGACAGGACGATCCGCGTGTGGCGGAGCCAATGCAGGTTTTGTCCGATCACTTAACGAAAGTCGGAATTACACTGCTTGCGGAGGACGAGGCGGCTAAGGCTGACCTCATCATCGCAATCGGTGGCGACGGAACGATGTTGTACGCAAGCAGCCGGGCCAGGGACGCGAATGCGCCAATTCTCGGCATTAACAGGGGCCGCCTCGGATTTCTTGCGGACGTAACACCCGACGAGATGATCTCCAGTGTTGACCATGTGCTGCGTGGCGACTACACAACGGATTCACGACTGCTGCTACAAGCGCGGCTGCTATCGAGGTCTGGTGAAGAGCAAACGGCTTTCGCGCTCAATGACGTTGTACTGCAACGCAGCGAAACCGGGCGCATGGTCGATTTCGAGACTCGCATTTCAGGGCGTTATGTAAATACGCATTCCGGCGACGGCCTCATTGTGGCGACTCCAACCGGTTCAACGGCATACGCCTTAAGTTGCGGTGGACCGATAATCGAGCCACAGCTGGATGCAATTGTGGTCGTGCCGGTCTGCCCGCACACGCTGACTGACAGACCTATTGTGGTTTCGGCGAACCAATCGATCGAGGTCAGATTGATTGAACGCGACGACACCAAAGCGGAAATCACCGTAGACGGTTTGTCGATGGGCAGCATCCGCCCGGATGATAAATTGCTTATTTGCGCCGCAAACAACCGGGTTACACTCGTCCACCCGCCCGGCTATGATTTCTACGAAATATTGCGCTCCAAACTGTTCTGGGGTCGCGACAGCCGAAAACGCGACACGTGAGACATGGGTTGACATGACATGTTGATGAACCTGCAGGTCCGTGATTACGCCATCGTCGACCGGATCGAAATCGAATTCGAACCGGGCATGACTGTATTGACTGGCGAAACCGGCGCTGGCAAGTCCATCCTCGTCCATGCACTGGGCCTGGTTCTCGGCGAACGCGGCAGTGCGCAACTGGTACGCAGCGGCGCGAAGCGCGCGGAATTCTGCGCAGAATTCAATTCGGCAAAGCTGCCGAAGGTGCGGGCCTGGCTTGAAGACAAGGCATTGGACTTGGACAGTGAATGCCTGCTGCGGCGCGTGATCAATGCAGACGGGCGTTCTCGAGCTTTCATCAACGGTAATGCCGTCCCGTTATCGCAACTCAAGAGTCTCGGCGAGCTGCTGCTGGATATTCACGGCCAGCAGTTCCACCAATCTCTCGGCCGCCGCAGCATTCAGCGCGACCTGCTGGATCATTTCGGCGGCTTGTTGCAACAGCGAGCAGAGACGGAGTCGAAATTCGCAATTTGGAAGGACGTTGCTGAACGCCTGCGGCAACTCCATGAAGCCGACGCAGACCGAGCTTCGCGACTGGACCTGTTGGCCTTTCAGCTACAAGAACTCGACTCGCTCGCACTCGAAGAAGCTGAACCCGATGCGCTGCTTGCCGAGAGACAAAAACTACAGAACAGTGGCCGTCTCGCCGATGGCGTCAGCAGCGCTATCGACAACCTGATCGACAATGAGACGGGCAACGCAAATAGCCTGATTGCCGCTGCCGCAAGGTCACTTAAGTCCTTGCTCGATTTCGATGCCGAGTTGAAAGCGGCAGTGGACCTGTTAAACAGCGCAAATATCCAGGTGGCGGAGGCTGCGGAGTCTTTACGCCGCTATGGTGACTCCATCGACATGGATCCGCGCCGGCGCGACTGGATTGAGGAACGACTCGATGCGATACAGGCGATTGCGCGCAAGCACCGTGTCGCGGCAAATGAAATACCGGCACTTGCCGAAAGGATTCGACACGAACTCGATGAATTGAATCATGCAGAGGAACGCAGCAGGGAGCTCGAACAAAAGGCTGTCCTGGCCAGGGAAGAATTCCTGGATATCGCAGCCAGCTTGTCCAACGCTCGACAGCAGGCAGCAACGTCTTTTGGGGCCTGCGTTACCGATGCGATGACCGGACTTGGCATGCCAGGCGGTATCTTCGCGGTGGCACTCACCGCGTTGGATGAAGCCTCGGCGCGGCCCTGGGGCATCGATAACATTGAATTCCTGATTAGCGCAAACCCAGGTCAGGCACCGCAACCGCTGGCCAAGATCGCTTCCGGCGGGGAACTGTCCCGGATGAGTCTCGCCATCCAGGTCATCGCCAGCGACGGCAGCACCATTCCGACAATGGTGTTCGACGAAGTGGACAACGGAGTCGGCGGCGGAGTCGCAGAAATGGTGGGGCGGCGCTTGCAGGAACTTGGCGTTAGCCGGCAGATACTTTGCGTTACCCACTTACCACAGGTCGCCAGCCTTGCGAATCAACACTTGCGTGTGAGTAAGGTCACGGATGGTAAATCCACGCGCACGCGCCTGCAAGTACTGGGCAAGACCGAACGGATTGAGGAATTGGCACGCATGCTGGGCGGTGTCGAAATCACGCAGAAGACCCTGGATCACGCTGCCGAAATGCTCGCCGGAGCGGCACAGAAAAGAGCTTGATCAGCTATCGTCTGACTCGGTGACGCGCTCCACATACAAGACCAGGCTGTGATCAATCAGTTTATAGCCGTGTTTTGCAGCAATCTCGTGCTGCAGGCGCTCTATATCCGCACTGACAAATTCGATTATATCGCCCGTCGCTATACAGACCATATGGTCGTGATGTTTGCCCTCGTCCAACTCGAAGACTGAGTGTCCGCCCTCGAAATTGTGGCGTGTGACCAGCCCGGCGGTCTCAAACTGTGCGAGCACCCGATATACCGTCGCGAGACCAATATCCTCGCCGGCTTGCAGCAGCTCCTTGTAGATATCCTCGGCACTCTGGTGGCGCACCTCAGCGCCTTCGAGAATCTCGAGTATTTTGAGGCGCGGCAACGTTATCTTGAGACCGGCTTTGCGAAGTTCTTTTCTTTGCTGCATGGATCGACTCTCACAGGTATGATGCGCGCCTATTATGACAATGTGGCTGAACAATTTCAGCGGATGAAGTCCAAAACTCGATGACTATGCGTAAATCACTAATATCTGTTCTGTTGTGTTTTTCACTCTTGATGTCGAGCGGATGCGTATATCGCGCAAATATCGCGCAGGGAAACCTGATCAAACAAGAAGATCTGGATCAGGCCGAAGTCGGTATGACCAAGAATCAGATTCGTTTTTTGTTGGGCACGCCTATGATTGATGATCCGTTTCACAGCGAGCGCTGGGACTACGTGTATTACCTGGTCCTGGGCCGCGACGATGCCATTCAGACGCGTTGGGTATCCATTTTCTTCGCAGACGACCATGTCAGCGAGATTCGCAAAGAACAGGAGCTCAATCCCGCACTTTAGTCTTTGCGGCCGTTGCTCATCGTTCGCCCTGCCAGCGCAAATTGGCGCCGTGCTTCGCGAGGATCGATTTCAAGTGGCCGGTAAATCTCGATTCGATCGCCATCGTTGACGGTCTGAGACCTGTCGGCCGGATGTCCCCATACGCCGACCCGCAATGCGTCCAGGTCATGCTCTGGAAAATGTTCCGCCAAAACACTCATTTCGATGACATCCGTAATCGTCGCATCCGAGGGCACCGTCAACACACACAACATCTGCTCATCGGCGGTGGCAAAAACAATCTCCACCTGAATATTCGCTTGCGCCATTTCTCAACCGTAAATACTGCTGGCGCGTTGCGTGAACGAGTCGACCAGCGAATTGCAGATATCTTCGAAGTAACGACCAAACAACATGTCTGTCATACGATTTTCGAATTCAAACTCGAGCTGCAGCGACACCTTGCTGCCATCCTGGCCAAGTTGCTCGAAACACCAGCCACCCGACAGGTGACGAAACGGTCCGCCGATCAAAGCAATGCGAATTGCCGTCCCGGGGTCCAGCGAATTTCGCGTAGTGAAAGTCTTGCTCACACCGCCACGCTGCAGTTCCAGCGAGGCTTCGACGTGCTCGTCGTCGCGCGAATGCACTGTGACACCACTGCACCAGCGCAGGAAAGACGGATACGCAGCGACGTCGTCAACCAGCGCATACATCTGGTCTGCCGAGTACGGAACCAGAGCGCTGCGACTAACTTTGCGCATGCAGATTCATTCGTTCAGCCAAACAAAGCGACGATCCAGTCCAGGATCCCAATAGCTTTCATGAATACAAAAAGAATTCCCATCGGCGCCAGGTAGCGTGCCAGAAAGCGCCAGATCTTGAAGCTCGCACCAGCCCCGCCGAGCTCGTCTGCGGTGGAATTACGGCACATGACCCAGCCGGCGAACACCACGATAAGCAGACCACCCAATGGCAGCATGATGTTACTGGTCAGGTAATCGATATTATCGAAAATCGTGCCTTTGGCGTCCATGATGCCATCGCCGTTTGTATCAACATTGATCAGAAACCTGAAGTTCGATAACACATTTGTCGACAGGGCCGACCCCAGTCCGATTGCCCAGATCAAAGACCCGATCATGACCGCGGCCTGTGCCCGCGTCCTGTTGAGATGCTCGACAACCCATGCAACGGCGGGCTCCATCAGGCCGAGGGCCGAAGTCCATGCGGCAAACGATAATAAGATGAAGAAGATCGTCGAGAAAAAGGCGCCGCCTGGCATCTGGCCAAATGCCAGCGGCAGGGTTTGAAATACCAGCCCGGGCCCACTTGCCGGATTCAAACCATTCGCAAACACGAGTGGGAAAATAACAAGCCCGGCGAGTAATGCGATAAAGGTGTCAGCAATGACAACAGCTATCGATGATTCCGTAATCGACGTCTCATCAGACAAATAGGCGCCGTACGCCATGATTGCGCCCATGCCAAGCGACAACGTGAAAAACGCGTGCCCCAATGCCACCAGCACACTATTCCAGGTCAATTTGCTGAAATCCGGCGTAAACATGAATGCCACGCCTTCACCAAAGTGCCCCGATGTCATCGAGTAACCCAACAGGATCAGCAGCAGCAGCAACAAAGCAGGGACCATGATCTTCACCGCCTGCTCCAGGCCCCTCTCCACGCCTCGCGCGACCACGAATACGGTCAGCCCCATGAACAATGAGTGAACCAGGACGACCTGGCGCCAGTCACCAACAAATGCACCAAATTCTGCGCCAATGAGTTCGGCGCTCGCGCCCGTGAATGCGCCGGCCGCGCTTTTGACTATGTAGCCCAGCGTCCAGCCTGCAATGACGCTGTAGTAGGACAGAATGAGAATGCCGGCCAACACGCCCATGCCGCCTACCCATTGCCAATGCCGTGAACCGCCCTCTTCCTCGCCAAGTAACGCCATCGTCGTCACTGGGTTGCGGCGTCCGCGCCGGCCGATCAATATTTCCGACATCATGACCGGCATACCGATAAGGACTACGCAGAACAGATACACCAGGACAAAAGCGCCGCCGCCATTCTGGCCGGCAATGTAGGGAAACTTCCAGATATTGCCGAGACCCACTGCTGACCCGGTGACGGCAAGAATAAAGACCATTCGGGACGACCAGAACCCGTGCAGGGAAGTTCTCTTGGCATCGCCGGACTGATTACTAGGCATTGTTATTTCTCTTATTGGCAAAGACTGGCGCAATATTTATACAAAATCGGGTGCCTGACAACGCTTAACCGTATAATCCGCACGCGCCCGCGGATCCGCAGCGAAATTATCAACCACCCAAGCATTCAGAATGAGCAATAAGAAGTCAAAAAATCCGTCTGGAAACGTCATCGCCGTCAATCGCAGGGCGCGGCATGACTATTTCATTGAAAACACCTTTGAGGCCGGCCTCGCGCTGCTGGGCTGGGAGGTCAAGAGTATGCGCGATGGCCGCGCACAGTTGGCCGAGGCCTATGTGAACCTGCGCAAAGGTGAAGCCTGGCTGGTCGGCAGTCAGATTACGCCCTATCGTCCGGCCAAGAGCAGTCAAATCAATTATAACCCAAGCCAAAAAAGAAAGCTACTGCTTCATAAAAAAGAAATTGACTCGTTGCTCGGTAAAATCCTTCGAATGACCCTGGACGGTGACCCGATTCTCACCAATCCTTTTTACGAAGACGATGACACCACAAATGCTGCGGACTACGTATGGGCGTCTGGGTTCAGGAACCCCTTTGGCCTGAAAATTTTGGAGGGTCGAGTATTTGTAGCTGACAATGGTCCCGCCGTGGACCGGTTTCTGCGGGTCACGGAAGGTACAAACTACCTGTGGGATGGGAGCGACTTCAGCATTGGGACCAACGCCGACGTGTTGAGTTTGACTGATCAATAAACCAATAGTGCTATTACCCGTTCTAAATTGGAAACCACCTCTTGTATTGGTTTCATTCCAATTTATTTTTCCATGGGTATCATTAACTGTGGTGTGAAACCGAATTTCTTGATGATCAACATCACGTCCCAAAAATTGCAAAATTGAATTGCCAGACTTTTCTAAAGTGAGTATGGCATTACCAGGGGTAGGTGTGAGTGAATCACTATCAAAAATATGCAACAAGGAATCAGGCAGACCTTTATTAATGCCAACATTGCCCGCGGCTGTTACTGTCAGTAGATTCTTATCAGTAGAATCTCGAACGTGAAATTTAGTATTAACATTGGTCGTGGCTAATCTATTTAAAATATTTGACGTAATATTATTATTACTGATAGTAAAATCGCCGCTAGCGCCATCGCGGAATATTGTTAAATCATTACTGGCACCCATTTTTATGTTGATGTTATCAGCAAACGTTAAATTGGTACCGTCCGTCGTAATAGCGGGAATACCATCAAAAACACCATT
>JACZTO010000031.1 GCA_022573655.1 Pseudomonadota bacterium | reverse complement strand
GAGAGTCTGGCTCGACCTCAAGGGCGCGTTGTGCAAACACAAGTCCCTCCGTCTGCCGGCCCTGCCAAGACAAGGTATGTGACATCCAATGCAGTAAATTGGTGTTATCGGGAAAAGCTTCGAGTGACTCCCTGAAAATTCTTTCCGCACCGCTCCAGTCGTAGTTGCGCGTAAGCTGATACCAGGCTTCCGTGCTGCGAACCTCTGGCAACGACGGGTCAAGCTCCAGTGCACGCAACAGTGCACTTCGCGATCGTTGCTCAATCATGTTTCTGTCAATGTCGTAGGAATACTCGGGCAACAACATGTATGTGTCGGCGAGGCCGGACCATCCCAGGGCAAAGGAGGGGTCCAGCGCGACGACATTTTCGAAATACTCAGCCGCGATAGCCAGGGACTCGCGCGTGCGCTCCTCGAGCAGGTCCTTGCCGATAAAGTACGCGTCAAGCGCAGCAATGCTCTGTGTTGGCACCGCCTCAAGTCGACGCCGGTCTTCGGACGACAGGCTCGCCTGCAGTTGCCGCGTGATTGCCTGCGCAATCTCACTCTGTATTGCGAAGATGTTGGCAGCCGTTAGTTCACGGTCAAATGTCTGGGTCCAAAGCGGCCGATCAGCGGCGGCATCAATAAGTTGCACGTTCACGCGAACAGAATTTCCAGCTCGTTGTACGCCGCCCTCAACAATCGTCGCAACGCCAAGCTCATCAGCAATTTCCGGAATAGTCATTGCGCTGTCGCGATACTTCAAAACCGTGGTACGCGACACTGTACGTACAGACTTGATTCGTGCCAGGTGGGTCAAAACATCCGCGTGGATACCTGAGGTGAATGCGGCATTTGCATCGTCGTCATTTATATTGATAAATGGCAGAATGGCTACAGACTTGTCTAGCTCGAGTGAGCCGCCGTCAACGACGACACCAAAGTGATTGGTAGCAAACCAGGCGAGTCCAATTAATACAATGGCCAGGACAGAGTAGTCAACCATGCGTGCGGTTCGAGATGATTTGGGCGACGATTCGGGACGGAAGCCATCCGGTGAGAGTTCGAGGGACCATGCAAGGATCAGCGCTACCGGAAAAGCGATAAGCAGCAGCGCGAGCACAAGCTCCTCAAACCAATCAGGCAGCGAAAGTATCGGCGCGATCGTCGCTGCGATCTGCAGCAACAGCCAGGCGACGACAAGATAGACTGCTGCGGCTCGAAGAACCTTGCGGCGTTGCAGTTCTTTTAGCATTGCAGGGATCCCGTTAGCTCGGAGACGGAGATCAGGCCATGACGTTGCAGGTATTCGGCGATGCCGGAGTTAATTTCTTTGCATATCAGTGGGTCATAGAACAATGCCGTGCCGACGCCAACGGTTGCCGCCCCAGCGATCATGAACTCTATGGCATCCTTCGCCGAAGCTATGCCGCCCTGACCAATGATCGGTACATTGTGTTTCTTGGCGACTGCATAAACCTCGTGCACCTTGAACAAAGCGATCGGCTTGATGGCAGGCCCCGATAAGCCGCCGCGCAGGTTGCCAATGACGGGCTTGCGCGTCTCGCTGTCGATGGCCATGCCCATAACCGTATTGATTACGGCGAAACCATCCGTTCCGGCCTCGATGCACAGGCGCGCATTCTCCTGTATGTCCGTCTGGTTGGGCGATAACTTGGTGATGATGGGTTTTGATGTATTCGCCCGGCAAGCAGCGACGACGCGGGCAGACATTTCCGGATCGTTACCGAAAGCGACGCCACCCTCTTTGACGTTCGGGCAGGAGATGTTGATCTCGATTGCATCAATGTCCGAATCGTCGAAGCGTTTAGTCACGCGTTCGTATTCTTCAATGGTCGAGCCGGAAACATTTGCAAAAAAGCGCGTCTCGGAAAAATCGAGACCGGCAAGAATGTCATCGACGACTTTGTCGACGCCCGGGTTTTGCAAGCCGATGGAATTGAGCATTCCCATTGGTGTTTCAAAAACGCGCGGCGCCGGGTTGCCGAGACGCGCGTCGCCAGTCGTCCCTTTGAGAACAACGGCACCAACATCGCTGTTCGAGTAACCTTCGATACGGGTGTATTCCTCACCAAACCCGACACAGCCGGAGAGCAGCACAATGGGCGACACCATCGAAATACCGCAGAATTCAGTGTGTAATGCTTCGCTAGTCATCGGAGGCGCATTCTACAGGGTTTCTTATGTTTAGCCTTATCCTCTACGAGCCCGAAATTCCGCCCAACACGGGCAACATTATTCGTCTGTGTGCGAACACCGGTGTGCAGTTGCATCTTGTCGAACCGCTGGGTTTCGAGCTCGACGAGCCACGTCTGAAACGTGCCGGCCTCGATTATCGCGAGTTTGCAACCGTGCAAACCCACGCGTCGTTAGCAGCGTGCCTGCAATCGCTCGGTAGTCCCCGGGTGTTCGCGATGAGCACACGCGGCAGTACGCGGCATGACCGGCCGCAGTACAAGGAGGGAGACGCATTCCTGTTCGGACCGGAAACGCGCGGCCTGCCGCAGGATGTGCTGGAGTCAGTACCCGCCGGACAGCGATTGCGGCTGCCCATGAAAGACAACAGCCGCAGCCTGAATCTTTCGAATTCGGCTGCGGTCGTTGTCTACGAGGCATGGCGCCAGCTGGGCTTCGCTGGCGGTGGTTAGTCTCAGGTTGGCTTGATGTTGCTGTTCAGCCTGAACAAGTTACCCGGATCGTACTGAACTTTGGCGGCATGCAAGCGCTCAAAGGCTGGCCCATAGTTGCCGGTAACTTTGGCGCGATCAGTATCTATGTTGCTGTAGTAACCGCCCGTGAACGGATCGAGCTTTGCGTACACCTCGCGCGTTGCCGCGATGGCCTCGTCGTCTTGCGCCGGATCCATCCAGCCGCTGACAATGACGAGCATGATCTCTGCATTACGATGCGGAAATGCCGTGTCCAGTTCACCGACACGTTTAACTGCGCCGCCGGCGACGTGGTTGGTAATAAAGATGCGCGGATCCCCGTTGTAAGCATCAAGCATCGCGTCGACCAGCCCTTGCGACCATTCTTTGATCATGGCGTTCTTGGCGTAGGAACGAACGCCATGCCCAAATGCGGCATCTTGATTCGTTTGCATGACCATGTAGTCCTGCATTTTGACGCCATCGTCAATGGGCGTCCCGATCTTGCGTAGTGCTTCGAGTTCTTTCTCCCCGGCAACAGGATCGCCGTTATAGACGATATCCATCGCTATCAGGCCAGCGCCATCGGGTGTGGTCAATAATGTTGGTCCCATGTACATCTCGTCGGACAGGCTCGCAGCATGCTCAGCGTAGTACTCGAGTACATCTCTTGCCTGCTCGACCGGCCAGACGATACCTCCGGAGAAAATGTTGCGTTCGAAGGGATGCAACTGGAATTCGAAACTCGTGACAACGCCAAAGTTACCGCCGCCGCCGCGAATGGCCCAGAACAGGTCAGCATTTTCTTCTTCGCTGGCCCTGCGAATCTTACCGTCGGCAGTGACTATTTCGGCTGAACGGAGATTGTCGACAGCCAATCCGTATTTGCGATTGAGTCGACCGAAGCCGGCGCCGAGCGTGAAACCGCCAACCCCGGTGTGCGATATAACACCCGCTGTAGTGACAAGGCCATGTTCAAGTGCGTTTGCATCAAGCGCGTTCAGCAGCGCGCCGCCCTGAGCGTGAGCCCGCTTTGCCTCGGCATCGACGGTAACGGCATTCATTTGCGACAGGTCGATCATCAGGCCGTCGTCGCAAATAGATTTGCCGGGCCAACTGTGGCCACCGCCGCGCACCGCCGTCAGCAGTTCGCGTTCTCTGGCGAACGTTACGGCGTTGCTGACATCCTCGCTGTTCATGCAGCGCGCGATTAATGCCGGCCGCTTGTCGTGCATGCCGTTCCAAATGGTTCGAGCGCTGTCATAATCGGGATGGCCGGATAACAGAACCGGGCCAGTCATGCTTTCGCCAAGCTCTTTGATGGCCGCTTTCTCGAGCTCGATTTCGACGCCGTCAAGTGAGATACCGCGAATGCTTGTGTTAGCAGACGTGGCAACGGGCGTTTCCGAGCGCCCACAGCCGCTTAGTAATGGGTATGAGGCCGCGACTCCCGCGGCGACGGCAGACTTGCAGAATTTGCGACGATCCATGTTCATCCCCTTAAGATTCGTTGTTTTGATTTCTCGCTATTCTAGCGTATTAACTCGGTTTCCGGGTGAAAGGTGAACCAGGCGAACCAGAACAGCCGGATGGGTGCGTGCAGCTGACCGTTCCTTTGCATCGACACGGAGCCGTCATCGTGCAGTGTTACCAAGATTTCTGTTCCGCCAAGCTCATGTCGATAGGTTCCGTGTTCTGACAGCAGTGATTCCGGATAGGCGACGGCCCCGGACTCCAGGTCAAACCCGAAAACGACGGTCTTCGCAGAAATGCGCTCATCAGTATTTCTCACCGGAAACATCAGGCTGTTAGAACTGCGGTACTTGGCGTAGTGGTCTTGCGTATAGTCGTAGTCGAACCCGGTGTCGGATGACAAAATCAGTGTGTCAGGATGCGCCGCTCGCCAGCGGGCCCATTTCGCCATAGAAACGGGAAATAGGGCTAGCTGTACACCCGTCAGTGGCCCAACGATGCCCCGCGCTTCGATCTGGTCCCACAGCGTTTCGGTCGCCCGGTCATAGAGCACAAGATCGCTGTTGTAGAGGATGCCAGATACGCCAAACTCGGTAATTACACCGCCAACCTCGCGGTGTATACCCACCGCCGAGCCGCAAAGCGGACACCAGGTAATGGCAATCGGATCGCCCGCAATGGTGTCGTTTATGATTTCGTGATGGTCGAGAATACGTGCGGGATAAGCCCGATACTCCCCCTTATACGAGAGTGTAATGACGACCGCGTCATCTGCTACGTGGCCGGCCTCCTCGGCAGAGACGTACTTGGGATTGTCGATGGACGGAATGCAATCGCGGGCCGAGCAGCCCTGATTAAGCCTGCCGAGATCGACGGACATCTTCGTTGACTCGTCGAAACCAAAAGTATCTCTGAGAATATCGACCTCAAAACTGCGTTGTGCGTTTGCGGCAGCGCAAGGGAGAAGCAATGCGGCGAACACCGCGTAGGTCAGTAGTCTCATTCGAGTGGCCTCTGGTGTTTTATTCGGACCTGAGTTCACGCCCCATTAATGCACCAACAGCCTCCCGCGGCGACGCGTCTTCGTAAAGGATTCGATAAAGCTGCTGACAAATCGGCATCTCGATCTGCAGCTCATCGGCCACCTCTTTGACTGCCTCGGCGGCGAGTACGCCCTCGACGACTTGTCCTATTTCTTCCTGGGCCGCTGCAATCGTCTTACCGCCCGCAAGCGCCAGGCCCATGCGGCGGTTTCGCGACAGGTTGTCGGTGCAGGTCAAGACGAGGTCGCCCATTCCCGCGAGGCCCATAAATGTTTTTTGGTCGGCGCCCAGCGCAACGCCGAGGCGGGTCATCTCGACCAGGCCGCGGGTAATCAGGGCGACGCGCGTGTTTGCGCCGAAGCCGAGACCGTCCGATATGCCGGCGCCGATGGCGAGCACGTTCTTTACCGCGCCACCGACCTCGACGCCGATCATGTCGTCGGAGGTATAGGCGCGAAACTTGTCGCCAGACAAAGCAACGGCGAGCGACTGCGCGAAATCCTCATCATTGGCGGCAACCGTCATTGCCGTTGGCAGTCCGGCACCAACCTCCTTCGCGAATGTTGGCCCGGATAGCACGGCCACGGGCCGGTCGGAACCGAGTATTTCTGCAGCGACCTGGTGTGGCAGTTTGCCGCTGTGCAGTTCGAAGCCCTTCGTCGCCCAGCAGATTCGGGACTGTGAGTCCAGCAATGGGTGAATGGCCATTAGCGTCTCGCGGAGGCCGTGACTCGGTACCGCGAGAAGAATGTCGCGTGCATCGCCGAGGCATTCCGCAAGGTCGGGACACGCAATCAGGTTGGTGGGGAAGCTGATACCCGGAAGGTAACGAGCATTTTCACGGTCAGCCACCATGACTTCAAGCAAGTCAATCTCGCGTATTCCGCCAAGTCGTACATTGTGCCCGCAACGCGCAAATTGAAGCGCCAGCGCCGTGCCCCAGGAACCGGCGCCGACAACCGCGAATGTCTGTGGCGCGGCGTCGTTTATCAGTGTTTCTCCGCGGTTTCGGCTTGAGCTGCGGCCTGTTTTTGTTTGCTCTGCGCATACAGGGCGTCAAAATTGATTGGCTGCAGAACGAACTCGGGAAACCCACCTTTCTGGATTAATGACGCGATGGACTCGCGAGCATATGGAAATAGAATGTTCGGGCAGTAACTGCCAATAATTGCGCCAAGTTCTTCGCCCCCGTAACCAACGATCTCGAAGATACCGGCTTGTTGCAGTTCCAAAAGGAAAAGAGTCTTGTCTTCTGCCTTCGCTTCAATGGTAATTGTCAACACGATCTCGTGATGCTCGTTATCAAGCGCCGCATAATTGCTGCGAAAATTCAGATCCATCTGTGGCTTCCAGTCAGTCTTGTTGAATACCTGCGGTGCCTGTGGGGACTCGAACGAAAAGTCCTTCACGTAGATCTTGCCAATATACAGGCGCCTCTCGGCCACTTGTTCCTGCGGTTTCTGCTGTTCCTGCGGTTCGCTTTTTTCCTCTTTTTCCGTTTTCTTCTTTTTTGCCATTGTCTTTCCTGCCTGTGGCTGATGATTGGTTTATTTCTTGTTTCTGGATCTCTTGACCTTGGTTTTCTTTCCGGTTACCACTGGTAGTCCGGCCTGGCCCCATCCGGCCATGCCGCCCTTGAGCCCGTACACACTTTCGAATCCGGAGGCGCGCAATTTGTCGACAGTCTTCGCCGACGTTGCCCCTGCTTCGCAAACCGCAATGATGGGTCGCGACTTGAATTGCTGCAATTGATTCAGTTTTCCGTCCAGCTCATCTGCGGGAATGTTTTTTGCGTTAACGATATGGCCGCGGGAGAAGGCCTCCGTGCTACGCAGGTCGATGACCACAGCGTCGTTATTGATCAGCTGTACCGCGGCGATGGCCTCGACATTAATCAGACCGCTGGCCTTACGGCGTAATTCCGTGAAAACGACCACGAAAAAGCTGATCATTAATGCAAACACCAGCAACGTATGGTTGCTCGTGAACTCCAATAGTCTGTCCATGAGTCACTCAGACGCGAGAAAGCGCGCCCAGAAGATTGTAAAGGGCGGGATTATACCTGTTTGGACGGGAGGAAATACCCTGCTGAAGCCTCTACACTCTGCGGCCATGAAGTGGCAACTGATTTCGCTTATCGCAATGATGGCCTGCGGCCCCGCCGCCGCGGCCCAGGAGTACGGTGCGGAGCTGTCGGACGTCAAAGAGCGTGAATTGGAAGAAGTCCGCGAACGCATCAGCGACCTGAAGCAGAGCATCGACAAGGGCGTGGCTGAGCGCGACCGGCTGACAGCCGAGCTGCAGGATATCGAGATAGCTATTGCGGAACAGCGCATGCGTATCAAGGAGATCGAGCGCGAGCGACGCTACGGCGAGCAAAAAAAGCAGCAACTGGATGACGACCTCGCTGAGCGTGAAGCGCATCTCGACGAACAATCCACACAGCTCGCCGCGCAAGTGCGCGCCGCGTACATGAGCGGCAATCAGGAGAAAATCAAATTACTGTTGAATCAGCGCGACCCCGCCACTCTAGGCAGGGTAATGGCCTACTATCGATATTTGAACGACTATCGCGCCGAAAATATCCGCGCTGTTATGGAGCAGATTCGGCGACTGGACGAGCTGCGCCGTCAGATTGCTGCCGAAGAGGCACGTCTGGCAGAGCTCGCACGCAACCGTTACGCGGTACTGACCCGTCTGAATGCATCGCAGCAGAGCCGCCAGAGTCTGCTGGCGGCGCTGCGAAAACGAATTACCAGCGAAGGTCAGGAGGTAGAACGCCTTGCGTTGCAAGAACAGGATCTGACGAAGCTAATTGCCGAGCTGTCGAGCATCCTGTCTGATTACCCGATCAGCTCGGAGCAACCGTTCAGCGAATACAAGGGCCGCCTCACCTGGCCGGTCGCCGGAACGCTGCTACACGATTTCGGACAGCCGCGTGCTGGCGGCAAGCTAAAGTGGAATGGTGTCGTACTGGCTGCGCCGCGTGGACAGGAAGTACGTGCTGTTTATCATGGTCGCATCGCATTTGCCGATTGGCTGGCGGGTGTGGGCTTGATAGTGATTATTGATCACGGTGAGGGTTACATGACGTTATACGGTTACAACGAAACGGTTCTCAAGAACACCGGCGACTGGGTAGCACCGGGAGACGTTATTGCGACCGTTGGCGACAGTGGCGGCCAGCAACAAACCGGGTTGTACTTTGAGCTACGCCGTGGCACCCGCCCGGTCGACCCACGACGCTGGATTACGCGCCGGCCGGGCAGCTGAAGCGTCAGCCCCGTGTCTAGGTCCCGTTGGGACACTGTGCTAAGGTCGAAGCTCGAGTCGTGAGGGCCATTGGCCGGGGTGCCGGAAAAGTCGTATGTCATTGAAAGTTCGTGCAATTTTAGTCGTCGTCATCGGTGTCGTAATGGGCCTGAGCCTGTCCATCGGAGGCGGTCTCCTGAGTGATAACAAGCCACCGGCCAGTGCAGAAATGGCATGGGAGCAAGCACAGTTATTCGCAGAGGTACTGGAGCGCGTCAAACGCGACTATGTAGACCCATTAGACGATTCAGTGTTACTCGAAAGCGCTATTCGCGGCATGGTTCGTGACCTCGATGCACACTCACAATATCTCGATGCGGGTGAGTATCGAGACATCCGCATTAGCACGACGGGCAGCTACACGGGGGTAGGAATCGAAGTTGCCGAAGTTGATGGTGCCATCGTGGTGATTACGCCGCTCGCCGGGTCGCCCGCAGCGCTGGCCGGCATTCGCAGCGGCGACGAAATCATCGCTGTAGACGGGGTGCCCGTAAGCAGCCGGCATTTACAGGACACGCTGGGTCGTTTGCGTGGCCACGCCGGTTCGAAAGTAATCGTTACGGTGCGGCGCGACACCGTCGTGATAGACCATGAAATTCGGCGTCAGGTGATTCGTGTCGCCAGCGTCCACCAGGAAATGCTGAGTCCATCTTATGGCTATGTACGCGTCAGTCAGTTCAGGGAGAATACTGCGCGCGAGCTGGCTCGCGCGGTCGACGAGCTGCAGGATGCCAATGGTGGGCTACTGGATGGCCTGGTCCTGGACCTGCGCAATAATCCGGGCGGCGTCCTCGACGCGGCAGTGGATGTGTCCGACTTGTTCCTGGATTCGGGCATCATAGTAACGGCGGACGGACGCGCAGCGGATGCGAAATTTACACGCTCGGCGCACCGTGGCGATATCCTTGACGGCGCTGCCTTGATCGTCATTGTGAACAGTGGTTCTGCTTCAGCGTCCGAAATTGTTGCCGGCGCATTGCAGGACCACAATCGGGCGACAATCGTAGGCACGACCACTTTCGGTAAAGGCCTGGTGCAAACAGTCATGCCGTTGTCTCGCGGACGCGCAATCAAATTGACGACGTCGCGTTATTACACACCCTCGGGAGACTCGATACATGAGGTGGGCATTGTCCCTGACGTTTATATTGAGGGCACACCGGGATTCCCGGACTTGAGCCTGTCAGGATTGATAGACCGCGAAGCCGACGCACAGTTGGCCGAGGCGATGCAACAACTGCAGTCGCGGGCGGTAATGCACAGCAACGCACAATGACGGCCGCGATCAAGACCTGTGTTGCGGTGTTACTAATGCTGGCGGCCGGGCTGGTTGTCGCTGGCCCGCCCCGGGTCGCTATCATCATTGATGATCTTGGTTACGCACTGGACGCGGGGCGGCGCGCGATCGCACTGCCGGGCCCCGTTACCTATGCTGTTCTGCCGGGTGCGCCACGCACCGCGATACTAGCGAACAACGCTCACGAAAACGGTAAAGAGGTCCTGCTGCATTTGCCGTTGCAAGCTTACTCAGAAGACCAGGCGCAGGAACCTGGCGGTATCAATCTGGATATGAGTCGCGAGGAATTCGGCGCTACTTTCGAGGCGGCCTTTGCCTCCGTTCCGCATGCGATTGGAGTCAATGGCCATCGCGGCAGCTTGCTCACACGACACCCCGGACATATGCAATGGTTGATGGAAGAATTACTGGCACGCGATGACCTGTTTTTTATTGACAGTTACACGACACACAAGAGCGTTGCACTGCAGCTTGCAAGAGAATCGGGGATTCGGGCGATGCGGCGGGATGTGTTCCTTGACCCGGACCGTCTGCCCGGGACTGTTGCCAGGGAATTCGAGCGTATGAAGCAACTGGCGCGTGAGCGCGGCTTTGCCGTGGCGATCGGACATCCCTACCCCGCGACGCTGGAGTTCCTGGAGCGGGAATTACCGAATCTGGAAGCCGAAGGCCTCGAATTGGTCGCAATTAGCGCACTGCTTGGGTCGCAATGAGTTTTTACGCAGAACGAATCCTTCCGCGTCTGCTCATCCTGGCCTGCGGTGTGAGACCGGTAACGAAACAACGCGAAAAAATCGTACCGCGTGCGACAGGCGACGTTCTGGAGATCGGCTTTGGCGGCGGAGCAAACCTGCCGTTCTATGATCGTAACGCGGTGCGTCATGTCTGGGGACTCGAGCCGTCCGAGGGCATGCGGCGGCTGGCGCAAAGGCCAATTAGCGAGTCTGATCTGGACGTTGAACTCATCGACCTGCCGGGCGAGGAAATTCCTTTGGACGACAACAGTGTCGACACGGTACTGGTTACTTATACGCTATGCACCATTGCGGATACTGCAACAGCTCTTGCCGGAATGCGGCGCGTGCTCAAACCAAATGGGCAGCTGCTGTTCTGCGAGCATGGTCGGGCGCCGGACAAAGATGTCTGCAAATGGCAGGATCGATGCGATCCGACGTGGCAGAAGGTGGCCGGCGGCTGCAGCATGAAAAAAGATATTCCAAAAATTCTCGCCGCGGCCGGCTTCAGGGTTGAAGACGATAACCGTATGTACATTCCCGGTATCAAAGCACTCAGCTACAATTACTGGGGTGCTGCAACAATACGTTGAACCGCGGCAAGCATCAGGGCTCTAATAAAACGGGTGGAGTAAAACCGGATCACTATGAACTGTTATTTGCGAATTCATTTTTTAATATTCTTGCTGTTACTTGTTTCAGCGGGCGGGCTGGCGGCGCAGGAAGTTGCCTGCACTATGCAATACGACCCCGTGTGTGGCGCGGACGGGCAGACGTATAGCAATGAGTGTGTTGCGGGTGCCGCGGGTGTCGAGATTGTCAGCCAGGGAATCTGCGCGGAGGGTACGTCGAATGGTTGCCCGGAGACGTTTGATCCGGTCTGTGGAACCGACGGCAATACTTATATCAACGAGTGTTTTGCAGCGAAGTCGCTGGCCGAGATTGCCGGGCTTGGTGCTTGCACGCCCAATGGTTGTCCGAGCATCGCAGAGCCCGTCTGCGGAATGAATGGCCGCACATTCATTAACCGATGCGAGGCAAATGCCGAACGAATATTGGTGCAGCGTAAGGGTCAATGCGATACGGACAATTGTCCGCAGGTGATCGCCCCGGTCTGCGGTGAAGATGGGAAAACTTACAACAACGCCTGTCTGGGCGAGAAAGCCGGGCAAACAAATTTTACAGAAGGAAGCTGTAATGTTCGGTCTTGCCCACGCCTGTTTATACCGGTTTGCGGCATCGATTCCTTGACCTACGGCAACGCTTGCTACGCTGAGCGTCTTGGCGTGTCCATTGAGTACGCCGGAGTCTGCGACAGCCTCGGCGAAAATTGCCCTAACGACTATCTACCGGTCTGCGGCATGAACGGCGTGACTTACGACAACGAATGTCAGATCGACAATGCCGGTGTACAGAAAGTCTACGCAGGAGCGTGCAGCGGAGACTGACTGGCAGGCGTTCGTGTCGCTACGGGTAGGTGTAGCTCGCTTGAATTCCCAGGGGCAGGCCTATCCAGAAGTAGACCAGCAGGAAGACAGTCCACGCACCGAGAAATGCAAGTGAATACGGAAGCATCATTGCGGTCAGTGTGCCGATGCCCGTCGACTTTACATAACGCTGGCAGTAAACCACCACGAGCGGAAAATACGGCATCAGGGGCGTAATGATATTCGTGCTCGAATCGCCAACACGGTAGGCGGCTTGCGTAAAGTCAGGTGAAATCCCGAGTGACATCAACATCGGCACAAAAATCGGCGCAAGCAATCCCCACTTGCCGCTTGCGGAACCGACAAAAATATTGACGAAGGCCGTCAGGAAGATGATGCCGACGATCGTTACCGCAGCAGGCATCGCCAGGGCCTTGAGTAATGCAGCGCCCTGCAACGCAAGCAGCACACCGAGATTGGACTGTCCAAAGGCGTAAACGAATTGCGCGATAAAGAACATGATGACCAGGTAGTAAGCCATCATGTTCATCGATTTGGTCATGCCGACAATCACATCCCTGGAGCTGCTTATGGTGCCGGCGACGACGCCATAAACGATGCCCGGTATCAGAAACAACAGGAAGATCAACGACACGATCGAGCGCATTATCGGTGCCCCGAAACTGGAAATCTCGCCAGACGCATCTCTCCAGGGCGAACCGGACGGGTACGCCGTTGCGATAAGCAAGGCAATGCAGAGCATCATCGATACCAGCGCCCAACGCAGCCCCTTGCGTTCTCGCTCATCAAGATCGTGCATTTCCGGGAGGTTGTCAGCGTCACCATCGATTTCCGTTGCCTGCAATCGCGGTTCAATGAGCTTGTCGGTGATGTACCAGCCGAGTCCGATAATCAGAATTGACGATGCCGTTGTGAAGAAATAATTGTTGAGTGGATTAATGACAATGGCCGGGTCAAGAATCTGTGCGCCCGCCTGGGTCAGTCCCTGCAACAAAGGATCGATCGATGACGGCACGAAGCTCGCTGAAAAACCGCCGGAGACGCCGGCAAATGCCGCCGCGATGCCGGCCAGCGGATGACGGCCGGCAGCATAGAAAATGACGCCACCCAATGGAATAACGAGCACATAGCCTGCGTCCGCAGCGGTATGGCTGACAATGCCGACGACGATGACCATAGGCGTCAACAGCCGATCTGCGGTTACATTGAGCAAGGCTCGCAGCGCGGAGTTGATAAAGCCGGTGTGTTCGGCAACGCCGATTCCCAGCATCGCAACCAGGACAACACCGACCGGATGAAAGTGAGAGAAGTTGGTGACCATGACCGAGAGAAACTCGGTGATCGCCGAGCCCGACAGCAGGTTCATGATGACCAGGGCTTCGCCGGAGCGGGGATCGATGACGTCGAACGTCATGTAGGACAGCAGCCACGACAGGATCCAGACGAAGAACAGCAGCGCTATGAACAGCACTGCCGGGTCAGGGAGCTTATTGCCTACGCGCTCTACCGTGCCGAGAAAGCCGCCGGGTACGCCCCTGCTACCAGCCACAGGTGCGGCCTTCATTCTGTTCCTTGAGGTAACCCATGAGCGGCGCGAAGTAGTCGATTATCGCCGTCGCGTCCATCTCGCGTGTGCCCGTGAGTTTCTCCAGAGCGTCTTGCCACGGCTCGCTTTGACCCGAAGCCATCATTGCGTGAAAACGTTCACCCGCCTCTGTGTTGCCGAAAATGGAACATGACGCCAGATCGCCTTCATGTCCTGCGATCTGGCAAAGCGAGCGCTGGAACTGAAACTGCAGGATTCGAGCGAGGAAATAACGCGTGTACGAAACGTTGCTGGGAATATGATATTTCGCACCCGGGTCGAAGTCTGCCTCAGAGCGAGCAACCGGTGGTGCGATGCCCTGGTAGTTCAAGCGCATTTCCCACCATGTCTTGTTGTAGTCGTCCGGCGAAATTTCTCCCGAGAACACACGCCAGCGCCATTCGTCGATCAGCTTGCCGAAGGGCAAAAACGCGATCTTGTCGAGCGCCATCATCATTTGCCGGTTGATGACAGCTTTTTCGCTTTCCGCGGCGGAGCTAATGAGGCCGACCTCCTGCAGGTATTGCGGTGTCATCGACAAGGTGATGGTGTCGCCGATTGCTTCATGGAAACCGGAGTGTGCGCCGCCCTGGAATAAAGGCTCCTGGTTCTTATACGCGGCCTGGTAATAATTGTGACCGAGTTCGTGATAAATCACGCGCAGTTCGTCATAGGTTTGTTTGATGCACATCTTGATACGCAGGTCGTTGCCACCGTCGAGACCCCAGGCGCTCGCATGGCAAACAACTTCGCGATCCCGGGGCTTTGAAAACTGTGAGCGCTCCCAAAATGTATCTGGCAGACGCGGCATGCCGAGAGAGACATAAAAGTTCTCGGCCGAGCGCACCATTTCCTGTGGTGAATAGTTCTTGGTCTTTAGCGTGGTGTCGATGTCGAGGTCCGACACGCCGGGATAGGGCTCCATGATGTCGTAGATAAAACCCCATTCCTGTGCCCACATGTTGCCCAGGAGGTGCGCGGGAATTGGTCCGTCTTGCGGTACTTTGTCTTCACCGTAAAGTTCACCGAGCTTCGCGCGCACAGCGCAATGCAACTCCTTATAGAGCGGCTTAACCTGCTCCCACAATTTCGTAGCCTCGCCCTTGAACTCGGTGGCGCTCATGTCATAACCGGCACGCCACATCTCGCCGAGATCGCTATAGCCAAGTTCGCTCGCGCCTTCGTTGACGAGCTCGACGTAACGCTGATACTTGTCGCGCATGGGCGGCGAAATCGTACGCCAGCCCGTCCAGGCCTCCACAAGTTCATCGTAGTCACGGCTATTGAACATGGTGTCTTCAAGTTCGGGCAAGCCAGTGCAGTCGTCGCCGTTCTTGCAATACTGGCCGGCGCCGTACATGCCCTGGAGTTCTGTCGCGATCATTGTGAGTTCTTTGCGTTTCGCGGAGTCGTTGGGCGTTGGCAGTGAGGTGCCCAACTTCAACAGTTTGATCGCCCGCCGTGTTTCCGGCGCGAGCTCCTGACCGTCGTATTGCAGCGCCTGCTGCACCATGCCGCTATGCCACTTGGCATACTTCTCACTTGCAGCTGCCGCGACAATCGCGGTGTCCTGAGTGATGTAGGTCGCACGAATCCACTGCGCCGCGCCGATTTCGCTTGATAGCTCCTTGAGCTCAGCGTTTGCACGGGACACGAACTCTGCAGCAGTTTCCGTTACTGCAGCGCTTGCCGCTCTGTCGGCGGTTTGCGGCGAGCAAGCAATGATTGACGCTGCGAACAGGACGCTCGCGGCTGTCTTGACGAAATATTTCATAACTATTCCCAGTATTTTTCTTCGCGCCTAGTGAATGCCATGCATCAGGCGTTTCAGCAGTGGCGAGATCAGGATCATGAACACACCCATGCCGATACCGAACCACATCAGGAATTCGAAAAGTTCCGTGTAGGTTGCGAGTGCTGTTGCGATGTCGGCGGTCTCGCCGCCGGAGGTATCGATGGCGGCCATCTTGCCGATTCGAGTGGCGACGGTTTCGGACAACGCCGTCGCGAGGAACCAGGTTCCCATACTCACGCCAACAACATTGCCGATCGACAGTTTCGTGACGGCGGACAGGCCCACAGGCGACAGGCAAAGTTCACCGGTAGTGTGCAGCAGGTAGGCAAGAACAAGCCAGATCATGGCGACCTGTCCGGACTGGTCCGGGAACTGTGAGCCGAAGACCAATGCGCCAAAGCCGAGGCCGACCTGCAAAATGCCGAGGCCAAACTTGAGAGGTGTGCTCGGTTCAAGGTCCCGCTTCGCCAGCCACGTCCAAAGCGCAGCGAACGGAATGGCGAGCAGCATGATAAAGCCGGCATTCAGCGAGCCGAACTGGGCGGCCGTAAACGTTGTATCGCCAATTGATCGATCGACGACCCGATCCGCATACAAGGTCATCGATCCGGCAGCCTGTTCGAACAGGGCCCAGAAGACAACGGTCGACAGAATCAAAATCATCAATACGACGGTGCGACCAAACTCAGGTGAGTTGTGAGTCCTGAAGCCGTAGATAACGAAGCCGACAATGAGGATGATCGAGCCATACAGCACGTTTTCCGCCAGCGCCTCGCTGCCGGGAATGAAGTGCAAATTGACACTTACCGCGTAGATTGCGGCAACGACCGCCACTCCTGCAATAGTGTAGGCGATCGTATTGCTGCCGCTCTTCGTGTGCACCATCGAGTAAAGAATCAGGCCGACAACCGAAAGGATCAGGAACACGTTCTGCGTCAGCAGCACGACGGGCTCGTGTTGCACCAGCAGCCAGAAGACCCCGAGAAACGGCAGGCTCAGCAGGTAAATCGACCATTCAACATTGATTGGTCCGAGGAAGCGCTTCGTCAACTTCTCAGGTTCCGACGGATCTGCGTGACCCATCAGGTATTTCTGGCCGTACATGAACGTGCACAAACCGATGATCATGCCAATGCCGGCGGCGCCGAAGCCGTACCGCCAGCCGAACGTTTCGCCGAGCCAGCCACATAACAGGGTGGCGGCGAAGGAGCCGATATTGATGCCCATGTAGAAGATCGTGAAGCCCGAGTCGCGGCGGGGGTCGTCGATGGAATACAGCTTGCCGACGATCGTCGAAATGTTCGGCTTTAGATAACCAACGCCCATGACGATCAGCGCGAGCGCAAAGTAAAATACGTCAAGTGCTGCGGTGTCGCGCCACATGACGGCTTCACTCAACGTCGTTCCGGCAGCAAGTACCACACCGCTTGCCAATGTGAGATCGTTTGCCAGCACTGTCCCGGCCGCGTAGTTGATTGCCTGGTGACCTTCAACAGCCATGAGAATGTGGCCGAGCGACAACAGGATACCGCCGAACACGACTGATTTGCGCATGCCGAGGAAACGATCGGCGATCATGCCGCCAATGAGCGGCAATGCGTAAACCAGTCCTGCGTAGGAACCCAGCACATCGAGCCCGTCCGCATCAGAAAACAGGTGATATTTCGTAAGATACAGGAGCAGCAGGTACTTCATTCCGTAGAACGAAAATCGCTCCCAGAGCTCAGTGGTGAAGCAGACGTAAAGTCCCTTTGGATGTCCCCAAAGCTCGTCATCTCTTGAATAGTCGTCCGCTGGCGTGGCAACGGTATCGGTCATTATTTCTTCCCCCGGTCGGCGGCTAGCGCCTTTGAATTCTGATTAGGCGGGTGATCTGCCACGCATTAAACACTATTTGGGTGCTCGCTCGCTACTTGACAGGGCGCTTGGTTAATATTCGCGCCATGATGATGCCCACCTCGTAAAGCAGGTAAACCGGTATTGCAAGCAGTGTCTGACTGATGACATCAGGAGGTGTCAGCATCATGCCGACGACGAAAGCGCCTAGAAACACATAAGGCCGGGCCTTGCCGAGTTTGTCCACTGTTGTCAGGCCCGTCCAGACAATAAGGACGGTCGCAATAGGCGTTTCGAAGGCCAGGCCGAATGCCAGCACAATCATCATAATAAAATCGAGGTAACTGGTGACGTCGGTCATCACCTCGACCCCTTCCGGGGCGATCGCGGTCATAAACCCGAAAATAAGCGGAAATACCACGAAATACGCGAACGCGATGCCGGCGTAGAACAATACGATGCTGGAGGCGAGCAGGGGAAACGCAAAGCGCTTCTCCTTCCTGTAAAGCCCGGGAGCCACGAACGCCCATAATTGGGTCAGCACGATTGGCATGGCGATGAACAGTGCCACGTAGAAACACAGCTTAAAGGGTGCCAACAACGGTGAGGCGACTGCGGTCGCGATCATCTGGCCGCCGGGTAAAACCTTGCGCAATGGTTCCGACGCGAACTCGAAGATTTGCCGCGCGAACGGCAACAGCATGACGAATACAAGCAAGACGGAGGCCGCGATCTTAAGCAGCCTGCTGCGCAGCTCAACAAGGTGGGACAACAGTGTTCCTTCGGCGAGGTCCTCCTCTTGATTGTCAGGCGCGGCGACCATTACTCGCTCTTCGTGCCGCCGTCACTCTCGTCTTTTTCTTCATGAAGAGGCGAGTAGGTGTCATCTTGCCGAGGTTTCATGAGCTCGTTCGGATCCAGGTCCTTGGGGCTGATACCGATGTTTTTCTCGATATCCAGCTCTTCCTCAAGTTGGCGCTTCATGGTGCGCGTCATTAGTCGTGCCTTGCCAAGCCAGTGGCCCAATTGCGAGGCGACACGCGGGAGCCTTTCAGGTCCCAGAACGAGGAGACCGATTAAGCAAAGGAGTAGAAATTCCGAACCGCCGATTCCGGACATGGTCTGCGAGCAGCGCTAGGAGCTGTTTTCTTTGTGTGTCTTTTCAACCGGCGTATTGTCGAAGTTCGCGTCTTCCGAAGATTCGCTGATTTGCTCAGTGGTATCCTGGGATTCATCAGTCTCGTTGGCTTTATCGGCGTCGTTAACGGCCGAACGAAAGCCCTTCACGGCGCTGCCGAGGTCCGAACCCAGCGTACGCAGACGCTTGGTGCCGAAAATCGCGAGAACAATTGCGAGCACGATCAATAATTGTACCGGACCGATGTTTGATAACATCCTGGGACTCCCGGGGCGTTCGCCCCACTGTCGAAATGAATTATGTTCATGATACGCCAGCACTTGCAATAAGAATGTACTGACTGCACCGGTGTTGGTGGCTGGTCACGACGTGAGCCAGAACGTCACGGGGCCGTCATTTATCAAACTGACTTGCATATCAGCACCGAACTGCCCAGTCTCAACGCATTCGATCTTGCCGTGGCAATGCTTGACCAGTAACTCGAAGTAGGCTGCGCCCTTTTCCGGGGTGGCAGCTTTCGTAAAACTGGCACGAGTGCCTTTGCGTGTATCGGCGGCGAGTGTGAACTGTGGTACCAGCAGCAATCCGGCCGCTTCATCCTGAAGGCTGCGATTCATGCGGCCACTCGTGTCCGGAAACACGCGGTAGCTAACAATGCGTTCGGCCAGCCTGACGATGTCGCGCTCCGCATCGTCCCGGTGTACGGCGACGAACACCAGCAGCCCACGGCCGATCCTGGCGATGACACTGCCCTCCACCGAGACGTCCGCGCGCGTTACGCGCTGCAATAGTCCAATCATTTCTGCTTGAGATTCCCTGATTTGATGCGCTCAAGGCCTTTATTAATGCATCAAGGAAATAAGAATAGCTACAGCGGTTGCCGCGCTCTGTGACACTGTGCGGACCGGCCGGTGGGTGGGCGAGCCGCAGAATCGCCCCCCTTGGCTACCATGGAGGGTGCGACAGGGTCGAGACTCGTCGGCCGGACCAGGGATGGAGGGCCCCGACCAACAATCGGGGCCCGTTTCCGCGAGTATGTACCTTAGTAAAGGGCTATTTTGGCATGATTTTTCACAAAAAGGGCCAATTGTGGGTTGACATTCTATTTTACTCAAGTATAATATTCATAGGACTAAGGTACAAAACAGATCAACTAAGGACGACACGCCCATTCAGGAGCTGCCTATGGCTTGTTGCGACGAGACAGCGGCTGTGGAGTTTCTTGAGAAGCATCGGTGGGGTGATCATCCGGCTTGCCCGAAATGCGGTGATATGGACGTTTACAAGATGAAGTCCATGGATGGCAGTAGAGAGAAGCATTACCGCTGGCGCTGTCACGGATGTAATGCTCAATACACTGTGCGGGTTGGCACGGTATTCGAAGATAGCCGCGCCCCGCTTCGTCACTGGTGTTTTGCTTTCTGGCGTGCTTCAACGTCAAAAAAGGGTGTCAGCGCGCTTGAGATTCACCGTCAGACAGGGTTGAGCTACAAATCGTCCCTTTTTCTGCTGCATCGGATTAGATACGCCATGGCTCCTGACCCTACTAATGATGGGCCTTTGAGCGGTATCGTTGAAATTGATGAGACTTTCATTGGCGGGAAGCCGCGCAAGCACCGCAGCCCTAGAAAGGCTTGGAGCAACAAGCAGCCGGTAATGGCAATGGTTGAGCGTGGTGGCAGAGCTAAGGCAGTAGTTGTACCGGATGTAACAGCCAAGACACTGAAAGCTGCAATTCGTGAGTCCGTCGATCCAAAAGCATGGATTCACACGGATGAACACAAGGGCTACACTGGACTATCTGATGAGTTTGGCGATCACCAGACTGTCAATCACAGTGCTGGCGAGTACGTTCAAGATGGGGTAACAACGAACACAGTTGAGGGCTTTTTCAGTATCGTCAAAAGGGGGTTAAATGGTATTTATCACTCGGTCAGTAAGAAGCATTTGCAGCTATATCTGAACGAATACTCGTTCCGGTACAGCAACCGGGCTATGGACGATGGCGAAAGGGTTATTGCGGCCATTAGGGCAGCAGATGGTAAAAAGTTGTACTACAAAGAGCCTTTAAAAGTGTGAAGTGCGTATTGCAAATTACCACAAAGATTTACGAGAATAGGTATGCGGATAGCCGGATTCGAACCGACACGGGCTCCCCTCTGCTAAGGATCACTGCCCCCCGGTTCCCCGAACCGGTGGGTCTACCAATTTCACCATATCCGCATGAAAAGGGTGGGACTGTAGGATTCTCGGAGCCTGGTATGGCCACGTCAAGCGTGACTTTCCGAGCAAGCGCCTACAGTCCCATTGTACTACATAGTCCTGCCTTTCTCGGTGAGAATGTACCGCTTACCGTCCTTCCTAATCTGATTTTGCTCTCTCATCCTTATCAGTTCATTTCCCATACGTGTGCCGAACGGTGTGTCAAATTCGTACACATAACCGTTGGCTGTCATCTGCTTTCGAATTTCTGCATTTGCCAACCCATTTGGATGCTCAGACAATACAGCGCGAGCGGCCTTTCGAAAACCAAGACCTTTCAATTTATCTTTTGGTTCTTGATTAGTATGGGTTGGGCCGTCAAGAGATTTCAGCAGATGCTTCGTGGCTGCAATGTCACCCTGCACACGATCCAGCTGCGCGGACATATCTTGTATGTCCGAGCGCAAGTCATTGTATTCATTATCTTGTTCATTGAGAAGATTACGAAGAAATTCGCGTTTGTTGATAGAATTCATATTACACCTGTCTTAGATGCGGCTCATGATAGTTTAAGTAACACCAAAATTCAACACATCGAGTATAACCATGCCAGCTGAACGAATACGAAAACGCGGCCCGAAGCCAGAAAGGGTAAAAACCGATGATACTTTTGATGATGTTATCCAGCGGGCCCTCAAAAAGAAGCCATTAAGACCGATTGATGGTGGATCAGAAGATGTGGGAGAGGAGCAGAAAACTCCCTCCAGTGGGGATAAATCGGAAAAGTAGGAGATACCCTAAATGGCTTACTTTATAAGTTATTGTTTTTCGGTGGGTTTACCAAAGTACATACTTCCGCCCGTTTCTCAATAAAGTAGGAGAAACAGGTAAAATATCGGTGCTATTTAATCAGGAGTGGGAATTATAAACGGGTGATATTCCCACCAATGATGCACGGCAACCTGCAAGCAGGCATTGGCATTCGCCGGGGCTGGCAATAGACTAGCCACCAACTTCCTTGAGCGGACTGGCAATGAAAAGAAGAGAATTTGTAGGGGGGCTGGCGGCGACAGCTGGGGTGGCTGCATGCGCACAACAGAGCGGCGATTGCGAGACGGATGCCGGCGTGCAGGGACAGTCGTTCAAGTGGTCCTGCGTTACGTCCTGGCCGCCAAAGTTTCCGGGCCTGGGTATTGCAGTCAACAACCTGGCCGAGCGTATCGATCGTGCGTCCGCTGGGCGCCTGAAGATCAAGGTGTACGGCGCCGGGGAGTTGGTACCGGCATTCGAGGTTTTCGACTCGGTGAGTCGCGGTGTCGTGGAAATGGGCCACGATGCGTCCTACTACCATAAAGGCAAAGTGGACGCGGCGCAGTTTTTCACGGCAATTCCATTCGGCCTGAATTACCTCGAGTTGAATGGCTGGCTTTACTACGGTGGCGGTCTCGAGTTGTGGCGCGAGTTGTACGAGCCATTCAACCTGGTGCCGTTTCCTTGCGGTAACACCGGAGTGCAGATGGGCGGGTGGTTCAAAAAGCCGATTAACTCGATCGAGGACCTGAAGGGCCTCAAGATGCGCATCCCGGGACTCGGCGGAGAAGTCCTGAGGCGCGCCGGCGGTACGCCGGTCACTTTGCCCGGCGGCGAAATATTCACAGCGCTGCAAACCGGCGCGATTGATGCGACGGAGTGGGTTGGCGCGTACAACGACGTTTCATTCGGATTGCACAAGGCTGCGAAGTATTACTACTACCCCGGATGGCAGGAGCCCGGCCCCGGCCTTGAATGTATTATTAACCAGGACGCATGGAATTCCCTGCCGCCGGACTTGCAAGCGATCGTCGAGATTTCCTGCCAGGCGATTACGACAGACATGACAGCCGAATACGTCAACGGCAACGCGCGTGCGCTGCAGCAGTTACTCGCGGACCCGGATATTCACATACTGCCGTTCCCCGATGACGTACTGCAACTGCTGAAGTCGCTGACCCAGGAAGTTGTCGCCGATATGGTCGCGGCTGATCCGGCGGCGGCCAAAATCGGCAAAGCGTATTACGAATATCTCGCCAGGGCTGAAGCGAATTCCAGGGTTACCGAGTACGCGTTTCTGCGCACTCGCAAGATAGCGGGGCAATAAACTGGCAGCCGAAAACAGCTTCGAGGTAGCAATCATTGGCGCAGGGCTGGCCGGAATCGCGACCGCCCACTACTTGTGCAGCAACCACGGCATCTCATCAGTGCTACTCATCGACCGCGAACAACCGATGAGCTACACGAGCGCGCAGTCCGGCGACAATTATCGCAACTGGTGGCCACATCCGACGATGACGGCGTTCACCAACGACAGCATTGACCTGATGGAACGGCTCGCCCGCGATACCGATAACGTATTCAACATGCGACAGACGGGCTATGTGCTTGCAACACGGAACGAAGACATTGACGACGTGCTGGCTGCAGTGGGAAGTGGCACGGAGGTCGATGTGATCAGCGGCAGGCAGAAAATTCGAGACAGCTTTCCCGCACTAGCAGAAGACATTCAGAATGTCATTCACATTCGGCGCGCCGGCGATATCAGTGGCCAGCAGCTAGGGCAGTACATGCTTGAGCAGGTTCGCGATGCCGGCGGCAAGCTGCTTGACGGAGACGTAACCGGGATTGCACGAACTACGTCCGGAAAGCGTTTTGATCTGGTTGTCGAAAACGCTCATGGTGAGACGATTGTCCGTGCCAGAAAAATCGTCAATGCAGCCGGCCCTTTCGCGCAGCATATCGCAACAATGCTCGACACAGAATTGCCGATCAAAAACGTCTTTCAGCAGAAAATCGCGTTTGAGGATGTACGCGGCGCCGTACCCCGCAACATGCCATTGACGATCGATATGGATGCAAAATTATTGGACTGGACGGATGAGGAGCGCGAACTGCTGCGCGATGATCCGGAGCATGCCTATCTGGTTGACGTCATGCCCGCAGGCACACATTGTCGGCCCGAGGGCGGCAGGCATGGCAACTGGGTGAAGCTGGGCTGGGCCTATAACACTGCGAGCAGCGAACCGCAGCGGGACTTAGCAAACGAGCCGCGCAAAGATCCGCAGTTCCCGGAAATCGTCTTGCGTGGTGCTGCGGCAATGATCCCCGCGCTGGCGACCTATGTCGAATTCCCCCCAAGCAGGTTCAGCCATTATGGCGGTTATTACACGATGACCGATGAGAACTGGCCGCTCATCGGGCCTATGGGCTGCGATGGGGCATACATGGTTGCAGCGTTATCGGGCTTCGGCAGCATGGCAGCCTGTGCCGCGGGCAAACTCTGTGCAGCGACTATCTGTGGCGACAAGCTACCACCGTACGCAGGCAACCTGAGTCTTGAACGTTTCAGCGATACCGGCCTGATGGCAGAACTGACCAGCAGCTCAAACAAAGGCCTGTTGTAGCCAAGAAAGTGCCGCATTGTTGTGCTTACGCGACAAAAACCCGTAAGCGGTTACATAATCAGTCGACTAAGTGTCGCTTTTGTCTTACTCTCCCAGAACAGAAAAAACGAAACTCAATAATAGCGCTTAGCAAGTCTCACTTGCTAAAACATCATTCGAGGGGAATGAAGATGAACAAGACGGGAATTCTTACTGCCGTTGTGATCAGCATTGTTGCTGCGACAACGGCTCCAGGCACTGCGATGGCGCAGGATGAGGGAGTCATCGAGGAAATTGTCACCATCGGCACGCGCAGCATGAAGCCGCGATCAGCAGCCGATTCGACGGTGCCGATTGACGTAATTTCAGGCGACGAATTCAACGCCCTGGGTGGTACGGCCGATCTCACCGATAACCTGAAGGCCTTGGTGCCATCCTTTACGGCGACGCCGGCAACCGGTGACGGAAGCGCGTTTGTGCGTCCAACGTCCTTACGCGGTACCGCAAGCGATCAGACTCTGGTTCTTATAAACGGCAAGCGCAGACATCGTTCTGCTTTGCTGCATTTTTTGGCACCGGCCGCCGGTAACGGCGCGCACGGCGTTGACATCGGAATGATTCCCGGTATCGCGGTCAAGAGGGTAGAAATCTTGCGTGATGGTGCTGCGTCA
>JACZTO010000005.1 GCA_022573655.1 Pseudomonadota bacterium | reverse complement strand
GGTTGGCAACTACACCCTCGCCAAGATTCACAACTACAGCAACTGGCTGTATCCGCGACTCGAGGAACTTACCGGCCAGTATGTCAGTTGGCATGCGTCGGGCGGCATTCGACTCGCCCTGACGCAAATGGATATTGACTGGTTTCGATTCATGAAGGGCATCGCCGACAACGTCGGCTTCCGCATGGAAATAATCGACGTCGAAAAAATCAAGCAGATTAATCCTTTCATGAACACAGACGGCGTGCTCGCCGGAGCGTGGACACTTGACGACGGTCATGCAGATCCATCAGGCCTGACGAATGCGATGGCTCGCGGCGCGACGAACATGGGCGCGAGTATCGAGCGACACAATCGTGTTACCGACATCAAAGCACTGCCATCCGGCGAGTGGCAAGTCATTACAGAAAAGGGCAACGTCGTTGCCGAGACGGTCGTCAACGCGGCCGGTTGCTATGCCCGGCGCGTCGCCCAGATGGTCGATAAGGATTTGCCAATCGTCAACATGGAACATCACTACATCATTACCGGGCCCGTGCAGGAATTTGTTGATCGCGACGAAGAGATTCCTGTTATTCGCGATCCGCGGGCGTCCGCGTATCTCAGGCAGGAACAAAAATCAGGCCTAGTGGGTATCTACGAACATGTCGACATGACTGAAGCCTGGGCACCGAACGGATTCCCGCCCTGGAATTCCGACAGCGAACTGTTCCCGGACACCCTGGAGCGTTTGATGCCGTGGCTAGCGCACGCGATGGAGCGTGTGCCAATCTTCGAAGCTGCCGGCATCAAACGCATCGTCAATGGCGCCATCCCGCATTCGTCAGACGGTGCACCTCTACTGGGCCCCGTCGCCGGACTGAATAATTTCTGGCTATGCTGTGGTTCGTCTTTCGGCATTGCACAGGGGGCCGGGTGTGGGAAATACCTCGCCCAATGGATGCTGTACGGCGACTCCGAAATTAATATGACTGCTTTTGACCCGCGCAGATTTGGTAGTTTTGCAGACTATAAATACATGAAATCAAAGGGCTTTCAGGACTACCGCCTGACCTACTTCACGCCGCTGCCGGGCGAGGAATTACCCGCCGGGCGAACGCGGCGACTAAGCCCGCTGCACGAGAAACTCAAAGCCCAGGGCTGTGTGCACACAGAGACCTTCGGCTGGGAGCGACCCAAGTGGTTTTCACTCGACGGCCGCGAAGAAGATTACGGCTACAGACGCAATAACGTGTTTGATGTGGTGCGCGATGAGTGCATTGCGGTTCACAAACGTGTTGGCATCCTGGACCTGACGGGCTTCGCCAAGTACGACGTGACCGGTGCCGATGCCGAGTCATTTCTGAATCGCATTTGTGCCAACAGAATGCCCGCCAAGCCAGGCGGCATCGTACTCGCGCATGTCTTATCCGGGGAAGGCAGAATCGCAGGCGAGATGACCATTACCCGTCTGGCCGACGATCACTATTATGTTCTCTCGGCGGCGGGCGCGGAGATGCGCGACCTGGATCACCTCACCCAGGGCGTGATGGCGCATGAAAATGTCGAAATCAACAACGTCACGGACGAGCGCGGCGTGTTGGTTCTCGCCGGGCCGCGATCACGCGAGGTACTCGCGAAAATTACTGAAGAAAATCTGGACAACGCGTCGTTCCGTTGGCTCAGCGGTAAGGAGATTCATGTTGCAGGTTTGCCAACACGCGCGCTGCGTGTGAACTATGTCGGCGAACTGGGTTGGGAATTGCATGCGCCGATGCAACACATGGACGCAATCTACACTGCCCTTTGGCAAGCCGGGGAGGAATTCGGCATCGCGAATTTCGGCCTGTATGCCGTCAACAGCCTGAGAATCGAAAAAGCTTACCGTGGCTGGGGTGCCGAGTTGACCAATGAAGTCACGATGATTGACGCTGACATGCAGCGTTTCATCAAGCTGGACAAAGAGCACTTTGTCGGCAAGGAAGCGACGCTTCGGCAACAACAGGCAGATCGCATTTTTCAGTTGGTGTATTTCGAAATCGACGCTGTCGACTCAGATGTTCGTGGCAGCGAGCCCATATTTGTGGGCAACGATTGCATCGGTGTCACCACCTCTGGCGGTTATGGGCATCGCGTGCAAAAAAGCCTCGGCTTCGGCTACGTGGCGCCGGCCAATTCCCAGCCCGGCACCGAACTGGCTGTCGACCTGCTCGGTGAGCGTTGCCGGGCGACGGTCTTACAAAATCCCGTCTATGACCCGAAAAATGAACGCTTGAGGGCATGAGTTGAGCGTCAGCCTTCCATCAAGAGCGGGAGTTGTCGTTATCGGCGGTGGCGTCATTGGTTGTTCCATCGCCTATCACCTCGCGAAGCTGGCCTGGACCGATGTCGTCTTGCTCGAACGCAAGCAATTGACCTCTGGAACGACCTGGCATGCGGCAGGCCTGGTCGGGCAACTGCGCACCTCCATCAACATGACCAAACTGGCTCGTTATACCAGCGAACTCTACAGTCAACTCGAAGCCGAGACGGGCCAAGCCACGGGTTACCGCCAGTGCGGGTCGATTTCCCTCGCCACGAATGGCCAGCGATTTGAGGAACTGAAACGCAGCGCCTCGATGGCGAAGGTGTTTGGCCTGCAAGTGGATGTGATATCCACGGACGAAATCAGGGAGAAGGTGCCGCTCGTCAACACCGACGATGTGCTTGGCGGCATACACATTCCGTCGGACGGTTACGCCAACGCGATCGATATCACGCAGGCTCTTGCCAAAGGTGCGCGCAATGGCGGTGCGAAGATATTTCAGAATACGCTGGTGACGGCCATTCGCCACGAGCACGGCCGCATCACCGGGGTGACTACCGAGCATGGCGACATCGACGCAGACTACGTCGTGATCTGCGGCGGCATGTGGACACGCGACCTGGCTGCGACCGTTGGTGTGAACGTGCCATTGCATGCTTGCGAGCACTATTACGCATTGTTCGAATCGGTTGCCGGGCTCGAATCGGATTTTCCGGTGTTACGCGACTACGAAGCCTGTACTTATTACAAGTACGACGCCGGCAAGTTGTTGGTCGGTGCATTCGAACCCACCTCCCGGCCCTGGGGCATGGACGGCATATCAGACGATTTTTGTTTCGATGAAATCGCCGGTAACTTTGAGCATTTCGAGCCTATCCTGAGTGACGCAATGAAAAGAATTCCGGCGCTGGAAAACGCCGGCATCCAGAAATTCTTCTGCGGCCCCGAGAGTTTTACCCCGGACGTACGCTACCACCTGGGTCAGGCACCCGAACTGCAGAATTGTTTTGTTGCCGCCGGGCTAAATTCGATTGGTCTGCAATCGGCTGGTGGCATCGGCAAAGTCATGGCGACATGGATTAAGGAAGGCCATCCGCCTGTTGATCTGTGGGAAGTTGACGTACGCCGCAACATGCGCTTTCAGGGCAACCGCAAATACTTGCGTGAGCGCGTGACAGAAAGCCTGGGTCTGCTGTATGCGACACACTGGCCGTACCGGCAATACACAACCGCGCGCGGCGTACGCAGGTCGCCGCTCTACGACCGCCTGGTTGCAATCGGCGCCTGTCATGGCGAAGCGTTCGGCTGGGAACGGCCTAACTGGTACGCCACGGACGGCGCCACACCCGAGTATCAGTACAGCTACGGCCGACAAAACTGGTTCGAGCTTTCGGCGCGGGAACACAAAGCCGTGCGAGAAAACGTTGGCCTGTTCGATCAATCGTCATTCGCAAAATTTCGTGTTGAGGGGCCGGATGCGCTCAGGGTACTCAACCGTGTTTGCGCCAATGATGTCGACGTGCCGCCAGGTCGAATAATCTATACACAATGGCTGAACGAGAATGGCGGTATCGAAGCCGACCTGACCGTTACACGACTCGCCGACAATCTGTTTCTCGTGGTCACGGCTGCTGAAACCGAGGTTCGGGATTTCCATTGGCTAAAGCACCATATCCCGGACGACGCGCGCTGCGTGTTGACCAACGTCACGTCAGCGATGGGCGTCATATCGATCATGGGTCCAAAGTCGCGCGACTTGCTGCAGGCGATGACGCCGATGGACATGTCAAACAAGGCGTTCCCGTTCGCAAGCAGTCAGGAGATCGAACTCGGATATGCGCTGGTGCGGGCGTCGCGCATCACATTCGTCGGCGAGCTGGGCTGGGAGTTGTATATCCCGACGGAATTCGTGCTGGGTGTTTACGAAGAAATACTGGCGGCTGGAGAGTCTTTGCAAATGAAACATGCCGGATATCACGCGCTCAATTCCTTGCGCATGGAAAAAGCCTATCGCCACTGGGGCCACGACGTGACCGATGAGGACACACCGCTGGAAGCGGGCCTCGGTTTTGCCGTCAAGTTCGATAAGGCCGGAGGATTCATGGGCCGCGAGTCACTCTTGAAACAAAAAGAAAAAGGCATCGAGAAGCAACTCGTGCAATTCCGCCTGGACGACCCTGAGCCACTGTTGTATCACAACGAACCCATCTGGAGAGACGACAAGATCGTCGGGCATATCACCTCGGGCGCGTACGGGCACACGCTGGGATCCTGCATAGGTCTCGGCTATGTAAGCGGTGCAATCAGTGGCGAAAAATTCGAGATAGAAGTGGCCGGAGTACGATATCCTGCGGCCGCATCCCTGCGACCGATGTACGATGCGGAAAACTCAGCGATACGATGCTAGCGACCGATCGCTTCCGGTGGCAGGAAAATCGGAAACTTCGCTCGCACTTCTGCATCCGTCTCGTTACTGATGTGCGATGGGTAATAGCTGCCCAAAATTTCGTCGCGTCTGCGCGCAGCTTTTTCCAGCATGACGGGTTTGCCGTTGTCCGCCCATACCGTTGGGCTGTCACGATCACCATAGTCCGGATAAATATAATCGCTTTGCATGACTCTCAGTGTCTGATCGGTACCCAGGTAATGGCCCGGGCCATCGACACAGACCGTGCGGATATTTTCGAAGCTCAAGGTCTCTTCGTTGACTTCGATACCCCGGGTTACCCGAAGAGCCGCCCCCAGCAGGTCGTTGTCCAGCAGCAGGCTTTCCGGGCAGGCACCCAGCAGGCTGGCGTACATTCCAGCGGACTCATAGACGATGTTCGCGCCCGACAGCGCGGCAGCCAGCACGGTCGATGCTCGTTCTGCCCCGGCCTGAAAGTCCGGCAGTTTCGAGTCGGTCATGCCACAGGCGGTGCCGAATGGCAGGTCGAAATGATTGCCGAATTGCGCACAAGCGGCCGACAACAGTCCTTGTTCCGGGGAGCCGCCGCTCATCGAGCCCGTGCGCAGATCGGATATGAATGGCCAGGTGCCGATAATTGCCGGTGCGCCGGGCTTGATCGCGTTGACATAGACCAGTCCACCGAGGCACTCGGCCCAGGCCTGTGACACCGCTCCGGCAAGACAGGCGGGCGTTGTGGCGCCGGCCTGCCCTGCCGACAACAGCAACACGGGCATGCCGCCTTCGACGGCAACGCGCAGACACTCCAGCGCCTCATACGTGAATTTCATTGGCGGTACGACGTAGCAATTCGACTGGCTGACGAACGGACGCGCGCGCCACTGCTCTTCACCGCCCGCGATGATGTGCAACATCTCGAGCGACTTTTCCAGATGTCGGTAGTCAACCCAGCTCGAGCCCACATGCTTGCTCGTGCCCATGACCGAGCAATAGAGTGTATTGAGATCCATCTCGTAGTTATCTTCGATGTCGCGCAACACACACATGCGCTGAAAAATGTGAATGTGCTCGCAGGTGTCGGCAATGCGCGCCATGTCGTACAAGTCCTGCGCACACGAATCGCGATATTCGTTTTTCTCCGGCATCGCAATCATGACGGCCGCCCCGGCCGTCGCAAAATGCACCTTCTGTCCCTGAATTTGCACATCGTAGGCGGGATTCTGACCGTATAGAACCAGGTCTCTCTTCGCCAGGCGCAGCGCCTTTTCAACGACATCGCGCGGCATGCGCAAGCGTCCGTCATTGCCGAGCTGCGCGCCAAACCCAACACACGAATCAATGCAGTGGGGGCTTGCATCAGCGAAACCGATTTCATCGAGTATCCTGAAAATGTTGGCTTCGATTGCGATCACATCGCTGTCGCTGAGCGGCCGGTACTGGCCGCCCGTTTCTCCAGGATGTACTGGCTTGATATTGTCGGCGAGGGGCGCGCTGCGTAGTGCCACGCGTGCTTTACGACCACCGGATCTTCTTGCCATGCTGCCCGTTCCTCACCAACGCCAGTTCTGTAGTTTGAATTTACTGCTAAAACATTGATTTGTCTAAGCCTTAATCGTTGTGGCGTGTGGCTTCAGGCCGTTTATTTTTGTAGCATGCCTAGAACAAGAGCCAGCACCTGAAAGTCGCCCAAGGATCAGGAAACACATGAATCGCAATGTCATCGTTAGCTGCGCAGTGACCGGTTCGGGGGACACGGTTGGCCGGCATCCCGAAATCCCGGTCACACCAAAGGAAATTGCGAATGCAGCAATTGAGGCGGCAAAAGCCGGCGCTGCAATTGCCCACATACATGTCCGGGAACCCGATAGTGGCAAACCCAGCCGCCGGGTGGATCTCTATGCCGAAGTGGTGAAACGCATACGCAGCAGCGATGTCGACGTCATCATCAATCTCACCACGGGCATGGGTGGCGACCTTTACTTCGGTGCCGACGACGATCCAATGAAATTCGGCGACAGCACTGACTGCGTTGGCCAAATGGAGCGAATTGAGCACGTTGAGGAGCTGCTGCCGGAAATTTGTTCTCTCGACTGCGGTTCCTTCAACTACAGTGAAGGCGACTACGTCTATATATCGACACCCAACATGCTGGAACAAGGCGCCAGGAGACTGCAGGAGATCGGCGTCAAGCCGGAACTCGAGGTATTCGAGCTGGGGCATTTGTCATTTGCCAGACACCTGATTGCAGAGGGTTTGCTCGACAGCCCGCCATTGTTTCAGGTTTGTCTCGGCATTCGCTGGGCGGCCGAGGCAAACACGGCATCGTTCAAAGCCATGGTTGACGACTTGCCGGACGGCTGCAACTGGGGAGGGTTCGGCGTCGGTGCGATGGAAATGCCGATGGTGGCCCAAGCCGCGCTGCTGGGAGGCAACGTCCGCGTGGGCCTCGAGGATAATCTCTACCTGGAAAAAGGTGTTTTTGCCTCCAATGCACAGTTGGTAGAGCGTGCCTGCAACATTGTGCAGCTCATGGGATGTTCAATACAGACTCCGGCAGAAGCGCGCCAGACGCTTGGCCTGCGGGAGAAATCATAATGATCGTTGTTCAGAAAGGCGTAGCACACCCGTGGATGTGCGACGTTATCGGCCATATGACGACCCGCCATTATGTGGCCATGTTCGATGACGCGGCCTACCACCTGTTGTATACCGTCTTCGGCTGGGCCGGTGCCAGCGATCCCGACGGCAAGATCGGTTGGTCCGACGCTAGGCACATTATCGAATACAAGGCCGAAGTTTTGGCCGGCGACGTTCTTGTCGTGCGCTCCGGCTTAATCAAGGTCGGTACCAGGTCGATTACGATTTTCTATGAGATGGCGAACCTCGACAAGAACGAGATCGCCGCCACGCTCGAATGTGTTTGTGTCCTCATCGACCTGCAGGCCCGTAAATCCATCGAGCTCTCCGAACAACTGCGTGAATTGGCGTCGCAGCACCTCATAGAAAACACTGAAAAAGCGTGAAATCGAACACGTAGATCAGGCGTGTTTCGCCTCCTGCGTCACACTTGCCCCCCCCAAACCCTGGACTTATTCCAATGTTGTGAACCGCGTCACACTGTGAGCCGGATGCGCTTTCCCCAGCGGTATTCGTTCACATAATACAAATCGCTAACCCTTTAATATTTCAGAACTAATCGGTTCCGGCGTGCCGCGAGGCAAGCCGGTCTCGGGGATGTGTGCGTTCAGGTATTGCACTTTGAAATTTAAGGACTTGGTTTTGGCGTGAAAAACAGTAGAGCAAAAACGAACTTTTTCGGCATGAATCGACCGCGCCAGGGAATTGGCAGGCGTGTGTTGTCATGGCCCTTAACTTCGCTCGTATACGTTTTGTTCAGCATGGTCCTGGCAGCGCCTGCTGAAGGTGCAACCATCAGGGACGAATTCGACGCGATCGCCTACAACGGCAATAACGGCACTGTGAACTGGACCGGCGACTGGACCGAATTCGGCGAGGCGGATGGGCCGAGTTCAGGATTCTTGCGTGTGGTTTCGAGCGGAAATTGCACAGCCGGCAACTGCATGCGCCTCGGGATAAACGGGAACAATGACAACAAGTATCTCTGGCGCGAGGCTGACCTGAGCGGTGCAACCACCGCCACGCTGACCTACGACCTTGTGATCGACCAGGCAGACAAAGGATTTGTGCACATCGAGGTACGGGTGGGCGCTGGCGCCTGGGCTAATCTTGCCACTTACGATCTTAATGCGCCTGAAGGTGCAGGGTGCCAAAAATTTGATATGACGCCATGGATCGGGTCGGACACGCAGGTCCGTTTCCGAGGAACCAATGAGGCCGATGATCCTGGCTCCAGCAAGAAGTTTGTCGGCTTCCTGTATTTCGACAATATCGAGATCCTCACGGACGCATCCGCCGCAGCCTGCACCGACCTGGTGGTGGTAAAGGTTGACTCGGCCGACCCCGTCTACGTCAATACCAACTACACTTACACACTGACGACCACGAACAACGGGCCCGACGCCAGCAATAACGTCACAGTGGTCGACACGCTCCCGGCCTCGGTCGCCTACCAGTCAGCGACGCCCAGTCAGGGCAGTTGCGTACACAGCGGCGAGCCATTCGGCGGCACCGTCACCTGCAACCTGGACACGATCGCCAACAGCGCGAACGCCACCGTCAATATCATCGTCGACTCGTCGACCACCGTCGGCCGGATCGACAACAACGTCAGTGTTTCGGGCGACGAGCCGGAATTCTTCAGCGGGCGCAACAGTGACAAAGAGACAACCTCGATCGTGGGCAATTGTCCCGGGGGTGTTGTGACCACGACGGTCGATTCCGCACTAAGCGGATCGCTGCGGGCTTGCATCATCTGGGCCAATACTACTGCCGGTACACAAACACTCGATGTCCCGGCAGGCATCTACACGTTGACGGTAACGGGAACAGGCGAGAACGCAGCTGCCACCGGCGACCTCGACATCACCGACGACATCGTTATCAACGGCAATGCAGCGGGCGCGACCATCATCGATGGCAATGCGATCGATCGGGTGTTCGAAATCCGGGGTACCGCCACCATGACAGCCTCTAACCTGACAATCCGCAATGGAGATGAGAATGACGGTGGTGGCATCCGGATCGAAAAATCAGGCGCTTCTCTGATCCTGTCCAGTTCAACCATCAGCGGGAATCACACCAATAAAAAAGGCGGCGGCATTTTCAACAAGGAAGGGACGCTAACGCTAACCAATGTGACGATCAGCGGAAACACCGCAAATGAACGAGGTGGCGGCCTGCATTGTGAACAGGGCGACTGCACGCTGACCAATGTAACGGTCACTGGGAATACGGCATCGATTGAAGGCGACGGTATTCGCGAGCAAAACGGCGCGACCGTCACTTTCCTGAACACGATTGTGGCCAACAACGGCGGGGGGGGCGATAACTGTAGCGGGAGCGCGACGAATTTCGTCTCCAACGGCAATAACCTCAGCAGCGACGCCACCTGCGATTTTACTGCCGGCGGCGACCAGCAGAACATCGATCCGTTATTGGGTCCGCTGCAAGACAATGGCGGGCCGACGTTTACCCATGAACTACTGGGTGCCAGCACGGCCATTGAGGGCGGTACCAATACCGGTTGCCCCGCCACCGATCAGCGTGGTATCGCCCGGCCGATCGGGGCCAACTGTGACATCGGATCGTACGAGGCTGCTGGTGCGCCCGTTTGTCCCAGTGGTGGCACCGTGAGCACGACGGTCGATTCCACGACAGGCGACTCGCTTCGCGCCTGCATCATCTGGGCGAACGGCAATGCCGGCGTGGACACACTCACTGTTCCGGCCGGGACTTACACGTTAACGCTAGCCGGCACGGGCGAGGATGCTGCCGCAACGGGTGACCTCGACATCACTGACGGCATTATCATCAATGGCAACGCGGCGGCCGCGACCATCGTCGACGGTAACTCGATCGACCGGGTGTTCGATATTCTTGGCGCCAGCGCCACGTTCACAAACCTGACGGTCAGCGGCGGCAGCATAACGACCAACGGTGGCGGTATCGCGGTCGATGCGACAGGCTCGTTAACGATGTCCACTTCCACGGTCAGCGGTAACACAACGACGGTCGATGGCGGCGGCATCGCGACCGCTGGCGGTGTGGTCGATCTGACCAACGTCACGATCAGCGGCAACACTGCCGTTCGGGGTGGTGGTCTCGACTGTGCCGGGGCTTGCACGCTGACCAACGTCACCGTTACCGCAAACACGGCCCCAAGCAATGGTGATGGCGTTCGCCAGCGGACCGGCGGCGGCAGCATCACGTTCCTGAATACGATCGTGGCAAACAACTTGTCGGGTGGGGTTGCAGAGTGCGATGGCAGTCTTGCACAGCTTATTTCCAGCGGCAACAACCTCAGCAGCGACGCGAGTTGCGATTTCACGAGCGGCGGCGATCAGCAGAACACCGATCCGTTGCTGGGTCCCCTGCAGGATAACGGCGGACCGACATTTACCCATGACCTGTTGGTTGGCAGCCCGGCGATCGAGGGCGGTACCAACACCGGCTGTCCGGCAACCGACCAGCGCGGTACAGCTCGCCCGGACGGTATCAACTGCGACGTCGGCGCTGTTGAGGGTGTTGCGCCCGTGGCACCAGTCTGCCAGGTCGATCCAACAGGTACCTACATCGAGGCCGAAAACTTCACGGGCACAATTGTGCAGGGAAATGTCTTTCTGGTGGAGTCCAGCCAGGCTGGCTTCAACGGCGCCGGGTATCTACGCAGCAACGGCGGCGGCACACCTGCAACACCGGTCGATGAAGGCAAAATTTACAACATCGATTTCCCCACGTCTGGTTTTTACACCGTCTGGATGCGTGGCTACGCGACGAGTGGCAGTACCGATTCCCTCTTCGTCGGTCTGAACGGCGCTTCGGTCGGCGCGCTCAACGAGGGGGGCACTTACAACACCTGGGTCTGGACCAATAGCATTCAGCTTGGCGGCAACCAGATCGAGATACTGACGACCGGCTTCAACGACTTCAACGCCTGGATCCGCGAGAACAACCACCTGGTCGATGGTTTTTATCTTACACAGGGCGGCGAAACGCCGACCGGTGGAATTCCACCCGGAAAACCAACGCTCGATCCAACAGCGTGCCTCGGCGATGCCGACCTCGCGTTGACCAAGACCGACTCGCAGGACCCGGTCCCCGTGAGCACGCCCTTCACTTACACGCTCACGGCCACGAACAACGGGCCCGCCACGGCCCATAACGTCACACTCGTCGACACGCTGCCAGCAGACGTCGCTTTCCAATTGGCGACGCCCAGCCAGGGGAGCTGTGTGCACAGCGGCGAACCGCTCGGCGGCATCGTCACTTGTACGTTGGGCGACATCAACAACGGGGCGAACGCCACAGTCGATATTGATATCGACTCACCGATCACGATCGGACCAATCAGCAACTCGGCCGTTGTATCAAGCGATAACCCGGACCCGAACGCGGGCGACAACACGGCCAACGAACCGACAGATATCGTCGTAAACCAGGCCAACTTGCGCGTAGTCAAGGTCGATGACCTGGACCCGAACGGCGTCGGCCTTCCCATCATTTATACCGTGACCGTCACCAACCAGGGGCCCGGCGCGGCCACCGGCGTCACGCTGGTTGACACATTGGACGCAGCCACCACTTACGATTCCGCGGTACCGAGCCAGGGCAGCTGCCTCGAGGCCGCCGGCGTCGTGACCTGCGATTTGCTTGCGCTCGCCAACGGTGCCAGCGCCACGGTCGTGATTACTGCTATTGCTCCCGCCCCCACGCCACAGACTGTCACGAACACGGCGGTGGTCTCAGGCGTAGAACCCGATTTCGACCTCAGTGACAACACCGTGCTCGAGGACACGGTTATCACAAACCCGCCACCGACAGACCTCCAGCTTACGAAGACCGACTCGCCAGACCCCGTTGTGGAAGGCAATACTCTGACCTATACACTTACGGTCACCAACCTGGGGCCAGGGCCGGCGACGAACGTACTGGTTGTTGACACGCTGCCCCCTGGGGTCACGTTCTTGACAGCTACGCCGAGCACTGGGAGTTGTAATCCCCCGAGCCCCACCGTCGACTGCGACCTGGGCACGCTGAGCAACGGTAGTGTGGAAACCATCGTCATCACGGTCACGGCACCGTTAGGCGCCCAGGTCATCACGAACAACGCGATCGTCTCCACCACCCGAGTGGATCCAGTCGCTGCCAATAACGCTGCCAGCGCCGACACGACCGTGACCGTCCCGGGCGGTGCCGACATTTCGCTGAGCAAGTCGGATTCGCCTGACCCGGTGAATGTGACGCAAACGCTCTCATACACGCTGGTCGTCGACAACCTGGGCCCGGATGCCGCGACCGACGTCGTCCTGGTCGATGTTCTGCCGGCGACCGTCGCGTACCAGTCGGTCGTGCCGAGCCAGGGCACTTGTATTCACAGCGGCGAGCCACTCGGCGGCACCGTCACCTGCACCATGGGCACGATCGCGAACGCGGCGAATGCTTCTGCGAACATTTTCGTCACCGCGCCCGTCACCACCGGGACGATCACGAACAACGCCAGCATTTCAACCTCGGCAATCGATGGTAATCCGGCCAACGATACCGCCAGCGAGGATACGACGGTCCAGAACAACAACGTCAACCAGCTCTGCTACCTGGTGGCCGACGCGGGTGGTGGCGGTGGCGGTAACGACCTGCTTACCCGGATCGATACCGCGGACTTCGACCCGGTGACGAACGAGACCAACATCGGCATCGGTACCGGCACTAACTCGATCGAGGCGATCGCCTGGAACTCGGCGACTTCTGTCCTCTACGCGGCCGACGCCGGCCAGCTCGGGATCCTGAATACCACGACAGGTGTCTTCGCGGCACTGCCGTCGCCGTTTGGCACCGGAACCGGCGCACTTGGAGCGATTACATTCACCGACGTCGACGGCCTCGCTTACGACGCCACGACCAGCATCCTCTTCGGAATTGAGGTTCAGAGCGGTACTGACGTCATGATCCAGATCAACATGGCCACGGGCGCGCACGTGCCAGACGCCTTCGGGGCCGGACTCGATTACGTGCCGATTCCGCCGATCCTGGGTAACAGCATCACCGACGACATCGCTGTGGACCCCACGACCGGCATCATGTACGCGGCCGTGAACGCCGGCGGCAGTACCGACCGGCTGATTACCATCAACAAGCTCACCGGCGCCACGACTGATATCGCCCTGATCACCGTCCCCGACATCGAGGGGCTCGGTACAGACGTCACCGGCCAGCTCTGGGGCACCAGTGGTACCCAAGGCATTCTCTACGAAATCAGCAAGACCACCGGCGTTGGCTCGAACGGCCGCACGATCGACAACGGCTCCGACTACGAGTCGGTCGATTGCGACCAGCTCTCGCCGGGCGTCGTCGCCGACCTGGCTGTGACCAAGGGTGTCGATGATCCGACTCCGGCCGAAGGATCCACGATCACTTACACGGTCAATGTCACCAACAACGGGCCAGCCCCTGCGACCGTAATCCAGATCGCCGACCTGCTGCCAGCGGGTGTGACCTATGTTTCGGACACGCCGACTCAGGGTAGCTACGACGGCGTCGCCGGCAACTGGTTCGTCGGCAGCCTGGCAGTCTCTGTCACTGCAACATTGACGATCCAGGCGAGCGTCGACGCTGGCACGGCTGGAAGCACTATAACTAACACAGCCAGCGTCACGTTTCTCAGCCAGAGCGATCCGAACCCCGCCAACGACAGTGACTCGGTCGATATCGATCCGGTGACCATCTGTCCGGGCGGCATCGTTCTAACAACAGCTGATACCGGAGCAAGCTCTCTTCGCGAGTGTATTAACTATGCGAATGGCATCCCTGGCACGACCATCACGTTCGACATTCCGGGCCCGGGCAACCGCAGCGCCGGCGCCGATAGCTGGTGGGGAATTTCTCCCGCGACACCGTTGCCCACGGTTACGGCAGCGGGAACGGTCATCGACGCCACGACACAGACGACCAATCAGGGCGACACGAACAGCCGCGGCCCCGAAGTCGAGATCGACGGTACGGGTGCAGGGGCAGGCGCAAACGGTCTTGTCCTTGGTGCGACATCTACCGCGTCGACGATCCGCGGCTTGGCCATCGGGAATTTCTCGGATAACGGCATCCTGCTGCTGGGCGGCAGCAACGTCATCGCCGGAAATTATCTTGGCTTGAGTGCCGACGGCGATACGGTCGCCGCGAATAACCCCAGCGCTACTAGTTCGCTGGGCGGTATCCGCGTTGAGTCTGCTTCGAACACGATCGGTGGCGTAGCAGCAGCGGATCGCAATGTGATTTCCGGCAACGGGTTTGCTGGGATCGAGCTTTTCGGTGCTGGCGCCTTCGGCAACATGGTGTTCGGAAACTTTATCGGTGTTGATGCGACCGGCACGCTTGCCCGTCCCAACAGTCAGGAAGGCGTCGATCTCGAACTCTCTGACGGCAATATCATCGGTGGCCCTGTTGCGGGGCAACGAAACATAATTTCGGGCAATGGCAGTGATGGCATCGAAATCGATGGCGGCGATTTTAATGTGGTTCAGGGAAACTACATCGGCACGGACCTGACCGGCACAGTCTTGATACCGAATGGTCGCGACGGCATCGACCTCAACGACAACGGCGGCGACGGGGCACAGAATAATCTGATTGGTGGAACAGGTGCCAACGAAGGCAATCTCATCCGCGGCAACACGTTGTACGGCATCAATGTCCGGAATGCGACCGTAATCAATAACTCGATTCTTGGGAATCAAATTTATGAAAATGTTCTGCTTGACATCGATCTCAACGATGACGGGATTACCGCCAACGATGCGCTCGATGCGGACGCAGGCTCTAACGATTTATTGAATTTTCCTGTAATCGTCGCGGCACCAGAAAGCGCTGGCACAATTACTGTCTATTTTGGGCTGGACGTACCAGCCGGCGATTATCGCGTCGAATTCTTCAGCAATCCCTCAGGCGCGCATGCGTCCGGCAACGGCGGCGGTGAGGTCTTCGTCAGTGCCACAACTATTACGCATGCCGGCGCTGGTGTCGAATACTTCGCGTACGCATTTGCCGGTTCGGCCGGCGACATCATTACGTCGACTGCCACCGAAGAACTTGCCGGGCCTGTTTACAATTCGACATCCGAATTCTCGACCGCGTTTACGGCCACGGCCTTCACACCGTTTTCGGCGCGTTGGCCGCTGGACGAAACGTCCGGTGTCATCGCAGTAGATGTCGACGCCGGCAATAACGGAACTTATCAGAACGGCGTTCTGCTGAATCAGCTGGCAGCCTGCTCAGACACGGGCAATGCCGTGTATTTCGATGGCGTGGACGACTTCGTCGAGGTACCGCACTCGCCGGATTACCTGATCGATGAAGGCACGGTCAGTTTCTGGGCGAATGTAGATGCTCTCGGTACAACGCAGTCTTTCTTCTCCAAGGATTCGACAGGGTTCGACACCGGCGGGCATCTCACCATTAACGTCCAACCAGGTGGACAGATTCGGGTCAGGCTGCAAACTACCGCGGGTGACAATTTCGTCAATAGTGCGCCCATAAGCGCTGGCACCTGGGTTCATATCGCATTTACCTGGGGCCCGGCAGGAATGGCCTTATATATCGACGGCGCGGCACCAATAACAAACCCCTACATTGGCGGCCTGGGTGTGACATCGGGTGGCGTGGGCAACCTGGAGCCGATTGCGTTCGGCGCATCGACAAAGGTCTCCGGAAATTTGGTCGTGACACCGACCGAAGAGCATCTGGCCGGCTATATGGACGATGTGCGTATTAACAACCGGGCATTGGCCTTGCCGGAAATCCAGACGCTAGCTACCTGCAACCCGAATCTAAACATCATCAAGCGCGCCTTCCAGACAGACGGAACGCCTATACCGACAGGCTCGGTCGTCCCGGATTACCTGGAGTTCAAATACCTGCTCTACATCAATAATTCGGGTGGTGCGCGCACCGATGTCAGTGTTCGCGACGTGCTCGATCCCGCATTCCAGTATCAGCTGGAATCAATGCAGGTAGACAACTCGGTTGCCGAGTGTGCGTTGGCCATCTGCACGCCGGCCGAAGAACTGGCGATCTTCACTGCGGTTAACACAGCCCCAGTCTTAACGGACGCACTTGGCGATGACGTCGTCAGTTACGCCGCCGCGACCATCGATGCAGGTAACGGCAACGTCGGCAACCTGCAGCTGGACATCAACGCCAACACCGTCTGGGCAATTCTATTCTCGGTGAAGATGCCATGAACCAAATCACTATGGTCTGCACAACGACGTGCGGGCCTGTTTTTGAAACGGGGTGAGGACCCCTTCTATAAGGAGAAAACCTGATGAAACGGCAATATGGAAAAATAATGCAGCGTATCGCTGCCCTCATGCTCGGAGCATTTTTGTTCGCGAGTCCTGTGGCACAAGCTGCGACCAATACCGCTCTCGGTGATATCGCGGGTGTCGGTGCTGATCTGGACGACTCAAACGATTTCGTGTTGAACGCGTTTGTGTCGGAATTGCAGAAACGAGCGTTTCTGACCGTCGGCAATACGGCACTGACCAGTGGCGACACTCTGCCCGCGGGTACGTCGGTCGACTTCCTGATCTACCTCAATAACGAGGGAGACTTGGACATCAACGACGTAGGTATCCTCGATACCTTGGTTGGCTTTACATACGTGCCAAACAGCTTGCATGTCCTCAACACGACGGCGGCATGTGTCGGCGGGTGTAATGCGGCTCAAGAGCTGACCATCTACGACAACGCTCGCGTTGCAGGTGTGAAGACAGACGCCATAAACGACGACGAAGCCAGCTTCGCCGGTACCACGGTTGAAGTCGGTGACAACGTCACGGCAGGCAATACGCAGCAGGATGCAGCTGCCAACTTTGTTCTGGCACTCGTCTTTACGGCTACGCTGGACTAACGGAGTAGCGTTGAAACTGCCGTTTCAAGCATGACGCCCGGCGGGCGCGGCCGTAAGGCCTGCGCCCGTCGCGGCGTGCATGCGTGATACGGGCAACGCTATACCGCCAATGGTGCCGACATCACCAGCGATGGTGGCGTCGATGCGCGTTGAATCCGGTGCTCTGCCGTGATTGCGCGCAGGCGATGGTCACCCTATCGCAGACGCAGACGAAAGTCTGCGGCGGTGCTGCGCGCGCCTCCGTGTGCCAAAAACAAAGCAAGTGCTTTGATCCGTAAACGTCGCAAAGCCATAGCCTGGCTAACGTTATTGTGCTGGTTCTTCACTGGACCGGCGAGCGTTCATGCGGCCGTCAACTCTGCATTGGGCGGAATCGATGGCATCAATAACGGCACTCTAGTCGGCGGCGACGGCACGGGAACGGCGCAAATCGAGTTCATTTCCGTGCAACTCGCGCTGGTCAAAGAAGCTCGAGATCTGGCGGGCACGGTGTTTGCCTCCAACGCAGACGTTTCACCCGGCCAGGAAATCTACTTCGTACTTTACGTCGACAATATTACCGACTTCCTCGCTCCTCAATTCACGATAGAAGACGCACTAAACGAAACGCAGTTCACGTACGTTCCCAACAGTCTCGAAACGACGACTGTAGCAAGCGGCTCGAATGCCGCTGCTCGCTGGGCAGGCATATGGACGCCTTTGACAGACGCTGTAGGTGGGCCGGACGATGAAGCATCGATTCTCGATAGCGGCGGTCCTGCTGGTCTCGATCACCTGGCGATCGGTGACGTGACGGGGCAAGTCAATCAGCCGCTGCAAATTCCAGCCCAGACGCAATGGGCGATTCGATTCAGGGTGACGGTGAACTAATGGGCCGTCTACTCCAACAACTTATTCTTGCTGCCGGCTTGCTCCTGCTCTTACCGGGCATGGCGGCGGCGCAACAGCCTATTCAGAATTCGGCGACCGGTGAGCTGAACGCTCAGAGCCTCGACCTGTCGCAGGCAACCATAACGCTGAACAGGGATACGCTGGTCAATCCTTTCAATTCCACCGTCACGGTGAATCCACCTGTGGTGGCCGCCAACGGTTTTGCGTTCAGCACCATCACGATAACCTTGCGCGACAATAACAACGCGCCCGTCGCAGGCCGGGTCGTGTCCGTCGCATCGAGTCGCGGCGCGCAGGATATCCTCACGCAACCGCTCAACCCGACGGACGTCAACGGCGTGACGACCGGCGAGATACGCTCAACACTGGCCGGCATTACCACAGTTTCTGCTACAGACGTAGGGCAAAACGTCTTGCTGAACGATCAGCCGCAGGTCGCGTTTACATCCGCCGAGGTTTTGCAATTGACAAAGACAGTCCATCCGGAGCAGGCGACCATTGGTGATGTTGTGACCTATACGGTCGCCATCCGCAACATGGTTGGAGCCACCGTCAGCAACGTGAGCATCGTTGACCAAGCGGCGCCAGTACTTGCTTACATACCGGGTACGGCTCGCCTGGACGGAGTCGCTATCGCCGATCCATTGCCGGGACCACCGATGACGTTTGCTGTCGGCGATGTGCAGGCGCTGGTCGATACCAACGGCAACGGCATAGCCGATCCCGGCGAAGCCGGTTTCCACGTGTTGTCGTACAGCATGGTCGTCGGCGCGGGCGCCAGGGTTGGCACTTATGCCAACCTCGCGGTCGCAATCGATGTCTGCGACACCTGCACGATATCGCAACCGGTCAGCGTCGACCTGGAAGTCGTCGCCGATCCGATATTCGATCTCGGCACCATCATCGGCAAGGTCTTTAACGACCTGGACGGCGATGGCTGGCAGGACCGCGGCGAGTTGGGCATCAGTGGCGCGATGGTAGCGCTGGACAGTGGCAGCTATGTCCTGACGGACGCCAACGGCCGCTATCACTTCCCGGCCGTTAAGCCCGGCCAACGCATGGTGAAACTCAATGTCCACAGCATTGCTGGCAATGCCCGTGTCAGCACCGGCGACAAGAAGGTCCTGAGCGTAACGCGAGGCTTGCTCGCCAAGGCGAACTTCGGCGTCAGCTACAACTTCGAAAGCGAATCCATTGGCCGTGACGGTGAATACGGTGTCAGCCTGAACAGCGTCAATGACAAACTGCCTGATCGAATAGAGGGTAGCGCCAGTAACCTTAGTGCTGTCGTCAATGGCGTGCCGCTAACGTTCGCCGGCGTCAGTGTTACGCTCCTTGATGTCGACAGCACGTCGATCCTGCACCTCGCAGAGATCGGCAGGATCGAGCCTTTCCACTTTGCGTTGGATGGCACGATTCCCGGCCGGACAGTCGATACCTGGATGCTCAAGATCTGGAGTGACAGCCACGGCGTCGTGAAGAGAATCAGGGGTAACGGTTTGTTGCCCGATGAAATCGTCTGGGACGACATTGCCGAAATTCAGAAAATCGTGAAGCCGGGATTTGTGTACTTCTATCAACTGGAGATAGAAATACCCAACCTGCGCGCGACAAGCCGTCGCGGCATGTTCGGTGTTAACCGTAATACCGCTGTCTCGCTCAAACTCAGCGGTGGTGCATTCGTGTCCGGCTCCGATGTGTTGACCGATCAGGCACGCAACCTGCTCAGCGAAACGGCGGACGTCATGCGCATGCATCCTGACGAAGTCGTGCAGATTAACGGGCACACTGACTCGGTCGGTTCGGATGCAAGCAATCAGGAACTCTCGGAGAGACGGGCCATGTCGGCGTTCAATTATCTCGTCAACGTTCAGGGTCTGCCGGCAGACAAATTCGTCGTGCAGGGCTTTGGTGAAACTAATCCTATCGCCAGCAACGATTCCGAAGCAGGTAAACGCATGAACCGCAGGGTGGAAATTGTTGGCGAGCTGACGGAAGTCGAGCGCACACATTTGTATCAGACGCGAACGAACGACCTGCGCGCAATCATGAACGGCAAGACTATGGAACTCAGCAGCCGCGGACATTTCCATGGCCTGTTGGACGGCGTGGGCGTGAATTCGGTCGACCTGCAACTGACCGACGAGGTTGGCCGCGGTATCGACACCTCAATTGCACTGCCGCTGATACAGATACTGCAACCCAGCGGCAAGGAATTCCGGCCGTTTGCGGAGGGCCACTCCTGGACACGCGAGCGCGGGCTTGTGCCGCCGGACATCGAGTACTCCTACCAACTCGTGGGCAAGACAGACCCCGGCAACTACGTCGAACTCGACAGACAGGCACTCGAAGTCGACGCGACGGGAACCTTCGAGTCATTGTTAACGCTAACGCCGGGACGAAATTCGTTCGTGCTCAGCGCGAGAAATGCGCAAGGCTTTGTGCGCTACGCCAATGTCATGGTGGTCGTCAAGACAAACAACTACGGCGCACCCATACTCGCCGTCGAGCCAATACCCAATCTCGTATTGCAACTGCCGCCGAAGGGAGTCGCCATGCGCAGTTCGAAACTGGTCGTGCCGGGTTATACGGACCCGGGCAATACCGTCGAGATTAACTACCAGACGGTTGAAGTCGACGAGAACGGACATTTCTTCACGAGCATGCCATTGCGTCTCGGGATGAATTCGATAGTCGCGATCGTGACCGACCCGGACGGACACAAGGGCTCAATAACGCGTGACATCGAGTACGCAGGTGATGCCTTGTTCGTCATGGCGCTGGCCGACGGCAAGATAAGTCAGATCAGGCGCACCGGCAATCTGCAGGCTGCAGGTGGCGCCGCCGATGAGGTTAGGACCGAAGGCAGAGTCGCGTTGTATATGAAGGGCACCGTGCTCGGCAAGTACCTGATAACAGCCGCCTACGATAGTGGCTCAAGCGAACTCGACAAGCTGTTTAGCGACACCGACTCGATCGAAAACGAGCGCCTGATTACGAACCTGGATCCAGACACCGTTTATCCGGTCTATGGCGATGACAGCACCCTGGTTTACGACACCGAGTCGCAAGGAAAATTCTATCTGGCACTTGAAGGCGAGCACCTGGAGGCGGTTGTCGGCAACTACGCGTTGAATTTCACCGCTACCGAACTGACTGCGTATCAGAGAACCTTATATGGCGCACGGGCGGAATGGAATTCATTGGGTAAGACGAGCGACAACCGGTCCAACACGGAAGTGGAACTGTTCGTGGCGCAGGTCAACCAGGTACCGGTACGCGACGAGATCGGGGCGACCGGCGGTTCATTGTACTTCCTGAGCCAAACCGACATCGTCATGGGCAGCGAACAGGTCTCGCTGCTCGTACACGACCAGCACACTGGCCTCTTGTTGCAACGTATTACGCAGCAGCGCAATGTGGATTACACCATCAAGTACAGAGAGGGCCGCATCTGGTTCACGCGTCCGATCTCCAGCGTCATCGACGACGGCACATTAATCGGGTCAAACATGCTCGCTGGCAATCCGGTCACCATCCAGGTGGATTACGAGATGCCGGTTGACGGGCTGGAGTCCAGCATCAGCGGCGCGCGCTTCAAGCAGCGCTTCGCCGACGGCCGATTTAACATTGGTGGGCTTCACATAGAAGACGACGGCGGTTCCGGGCGCTACACACTCGACGGCGTGGACATTGAAATCAAACTCGAGTCAGCACGCATTATCGCCGAGTATGCGCAGTCGGAAGGTGCGGACTCGCTTGTTTACCGCAGCGATGACGGCGGCCTTCAGTTCTCGCCCGTAACGGCGGGCTCGGCACAGAGTGGATCGGCATACAAGCTGGCCGCCGAGTTCGATGCAGGCGCCTGGTTCGATTCACCGGGTCGCCTGCTCGGCAGCGTCTACTACAAGCACATTGATGACGGCTTCATTTCCAATGGCAATTTCTCACTGGGCGACAACCGCCAGTACGGCGCTGTGCTGGATTACAAGTTCAACGACCACAATACGATTCTGTTGCGCTTCGACGACCAGCTCCAGGGTGCAGGCGCATCATCTACACAGACTAGCTTGAACTGGCGTCATAGCCGCGACAAACTGGTATTGGAAGGCGAGTATCTGGATCGGCAGACGAGCATTCCGGGAGCAAGCGGATCTGTTCTCGCGTTGCGCGCTCAATATGACTGGACCGCAAGTCTGACGGCATTACTGGCACATCAGGAATCGCTCTCCGGTGCATCCCTTACGCAGTCGTCCGCCGGTATGGAATTCACGCTCGCAGACAAGCTGACAGTCTCCGGCCGCTTCGTTGTGAGCGCTGAAGGCGAGGCATTCCAGGGCGGCGCCAGTTGGGACACTCCGTATGGCAGATTCTATGCACAACAACAGATGCTCGGACCGGAGACATCAGACAATACTGCCAATACAGTCCTTGGAGCCGAAGCTCCATTCGGCGCTGGCGGCACTGTTTATTCTGAATATCAGTGGGATCGCAGCGGTGAGCGCCATGGGCTGCGCTCGATAACCGGTATCCGGCGCAACTGGTCTGTTGGCGATGGATTCACCATCGTCATTTCGGGCGAACAGTCGTCACTACAGGCGCCAGGCGGCGGTGAGGACGAACAAGTTGCATGGGTTGGCGGTGCCAGCTTCGACCGCAACGGCTTCAAGTTCAGTACACGCAACGAATGGCGACGCCAGCAAGGCACCAGCTCGCTGGAACAATTTGCCACGTTCAACTATGGCGAGGTGAAGTTGCCGTCCGGGTTCACGCTCCTCGGCGAGTACCGCAAGAGCAAGACTGACAACCTGCTGCAGCCGGATCAGTCGACGAACTTTGAAGAGCTGAGTTTCGGCTTCGCAGTTCGGCCGATTGACAACGATCGCTGGAATGTATTCTTCAAGCTCTCGAGTCTCGACAGCGAAGCGACCCCGGCACAGGTTGATCCTCGCTACGACAATAGTAACGCTGACCTGTTCGCAACTGACTGGTCCGTGCAGATCAATCGCCACATCGAGTGGGTCGGTAAACAGGCCTTCAAGAAAAAACTGACCGAACCGGACGGGTTGTCAGCAATTGAAACGAATACATCGCTAAGCATTCAGCGATTCAACATTGAATTGCCATGGCATATGGCGTTCGGAGCGGAGTATCGCCGACTGCATCAGAAAGAAGCCGATGACACACGCTCTGGATTCCTTGGCGAGCTGATGTGGAATCGCTTTGAATATATGGGTCTTGGAGTGGGATACAACTTCACCGACTTCTCGAGTGATTTGCGTTTTGACAGCGATTACTCGGAATCCGGCTGGTTCCTGCGCATCCAGGGTAAGTATTAACAGGATAAAATGGCAATGAACGCAAAAACTCAAAAGACTGACAACGACAGCCCAACTGCCAGCGAGCGCCGCCAAAAGCGTTTCGTTGTGCTGTCCGAGGCAACGATGGTTGCGGCCTGCATGCTGGTGTTTTTCGGCTTCCTGTCGTTACTGATCAGGGCTTTCTTTCCGCAGGGAACATCACTAATCGTCGACCCTGACAGTAACATTCTTGCCGATGCCTCGTGGAGCGGAGAAGTAGAACTCGGCATCAAAAGCGAAGGAGGAGACGTCAGTACTTTATTTGCCGGCGAAATCCTGAATATTCAACGCAACGTGAAGCATCGCGGTGCCAACACCCTGACCTGGAAAGAGGCCAACGTTGGCGGCAAGATCGTACGCAATGATGCTGTGCAAACATTTGCGCGCTCTACAGCGATGATGGCAATCAATAATAACAGTCGATTGACGATAGGCGAGAACTCGCTGATCGTATTTGATCAGCGCGAAGCCGATCCGTTTCTCGCCGATTCCAGCACGGTGCTCGTCATGATCGACGGCGAGTTGTCCGGCACCCTGTCTGGCGCTGATAAATCTCGCTTCCGGTTCGGCGTTACCTTGCCGAACAGCGATGTCACCTTGCAACCGCGGGAGCCGGGTGACGATGTCGAGTTCGTAATAACCGTCAACGACGACAGGTCGACGACAATCAACATTCACAAGGGATCGGCCCAAATCGTTGCCAGCGATGGCACATTGAAGACCATAGGTGACCAGCAGTCTATTACCATCGATTCATCTGGAAGCAGGTTTCAGGTACTCACTCTATCGCCCGCCCCAAAGCCTACCGGCCCGGCAAATAACTCGTCTTCGGTCTACCGCAATGTGCCGAAACAGATTCAGTTCAAGTGGAACGCCGTGCGGAATGCAGACCGTTATCGCATCGTGATCGCCAGAGACCGCGAGTTTTCCGATCGTGTTGTTGACGACAATATCGTCGGTACATCGTTTACTCACGGCGCTTTGGGTTCCGGCACCTACTACTGGACCGTGCGCAGCCTTGTTGGTTGGTCGCAGAGTGAGCAAAGCGCCGTGCACAAATTAAAGGTGGTGCAAGACACCCATCCGCCGATTCTCGAACTGGATCCGCCACCCGACACGATTCTGGCCGGCGCCTGGCGCCTGCGCGGTCGCACGGACGCGGACGCAATAGTCTTCATCGACGAGATACCCGTGGCGCATGACAACGGGCGCATCGATCATTCAATTAACTTGAAACCCGGTGCCAATCTCATCGTTGTGAAAGCTTACGATGGCGTTGGCAATCTAAGCTACGCCCCACTGCTAGTTAACGCGAAGTGACATTACCATGAGCAAATTCTCATTCCCCATTCGACTCAAAGTGCTGGTTGCTTTGTTGGCAATACTGATGCTGGTTATCGGCGTCATTACGGCGACGATGGCCAACCTGTTTCAGCAGGACAAGACCGCGTATGTGCGCGACTTCAGTGCTGCGGTGACGGGCAACATGCAGTCCGAAATCGAGACCATACTCGGCAGTCAGATGAGCGCCGCGCACGTGCTTGCCGAAGTACTTTTTGCCAACTATATCGATCCGGTCGCCAAGCAACAGCTCGCGAAGCCGATGTTTGCTGCTTACCCGGATTTGCTCGCACTCGTTGCAATCACCGCAAACGGCAAGCCTGTCTCTCTTTACAATGCGGCCGCCCTTCGCGTCGCTGGCATTGAGCCGGCCCAGGTACTGGAACTGTCTACACTGACCGTTATGCATGAGAAAGGCACTGTGCAGGTACACAGTGCTCTTGGCGACAGCGGCACGGTCAGCCTGACACTTGACCACCGCCAGCCGGGCGAAGACAAAACCCTGGCTGTCGTTGCGCTAACGTCATCTGCCCACCTTGAAAAAGTTTTGCACCGCGGCAAGCCATTCGACTCGGTCTTGCTCGACACTGATGGGCAGGCCATTGTGGCACTGGGCAGCAAGGACGATGCAGTTGTTTGGGCCGCCCGGGCGCTCGAGAATTTCACGAATATCGGCTCGAGCGGCGTTTTCGATTACTCTGCCAACAACCTGGAATACATCGCCGGCGCGTCCAGAACGTCGCTTGGCAACCTGACCGTCGTGACTCGCATTTCCGCAAGCGCCGCCTACCTGACGGCCAGGCAACTTCTCGATGACTTGATATTGGTCAGCTTGGTAATCGTCCTCATCGCGGCCATTTTCGGTGTCCTCGTATCCAGGCAAATTACACGCCCCCTGGAGCGACTGTCTAATGCCGTGCGCAAAATTGCCAAAGGCGACTTCGATGTCAACGTCGCAATCAAGTCAAGCGACGAGATCGGCATGTTGTCCAATTCATTCAATGAGATGGCCAGCGAATTGAAGCAGCGCGAATCGTCACTGAAGGCCGCACAGGATGCATTGGTGCAATCGGAAAAGATGGCCGCGATCGGCACACTGAGCGCGGGACTGGCTCACGAAGTCAAGAATCCGTTGTCTGCCGTACTCGGCTACGCGCAGCTTTCGAAACGCAAGCTGGACCAGCCGGAAGCGCTGCTGAAGAACCTGGATATTATTGAACACGAAACAAAACGTTGTAACGAGATCATAAGCAATCTCATGCAGTTCTCAAGACAGGAGAAAGGCGAATTCGTACAGATCGCGGTGAACGAAGTGGTATCCAAGTCCATGACTATCGTCGATCATCAGCTAAGTTTGAAAAACGTGCGCATCGAATCCGAGCTCGCAGACGATATTCCTCAAATCACCGGAAATGCCAATCAACTGCAGCAGGTACTCATGAATCTGATGATCAATGCTCAGCATGCCATTGGCGACGATGGCGGCACGATCACGCTGGCGACATTTGTCAGAGATGAGTCCGTCACAATCACGGTTTCAGATACCGGACCCGGGGTCCCTGCAGAGATTACGGCGAAGATATTCGAGCCCTTTTTCACCACAAAACCCGCTGGCCAGGGAACAGGTCTCGGTTTGTCGGTAACTTATGGCATTATTAAGGACCACGGTGGCGAAATAACGGTTGAGCGTGCTGATACCGGTGGCGCAAAATTCGTAATCGTACTGCCATTGAAGGCTGAAACCGCTGTTGCATTGGAGCAAGCTTCATGAACATCCTGGTAGCTGATGACGAAGTCTCGATTCGCGAATTGGTTGGCGAAATTCTCGAGGGCGACGGCTACAACATCACATTGGCCGAGGACGGCGAAGATGCCCTGGAGAAATTCAATCTGTCCTGGCATGAAATAGTGTTCAGCGACATTCGCATGCCTAAAATGAACGGCATCGAGTTGTTGACCGCCGTCAAGGAGATTAATGAGAATACCCAGTTCGTCATCATGACCAGCCATGCGTCGATTGAAAATTCCGTCGATGCACTCAAGAAAGGGGCGTTCGACTACATCATCAAGCCGTTCGAAGATCTGGATATCATCTCCGACGTGGCAGCCCGCGCAATTGCCAACCTGTCGGGCATTCGCCGTCAGCAATACCTGCTCAGTACGCTAACGCGGCAAAACCAGGAACTCGATCACCTGAATAAGGAATTCAGGGAGATGGCGATCCGGGACGGCTTGACCGGTCTGCACAATCATCGTTATGCGAAAGAACGCCTGAATTCGGAATTCGATCGTTCAGCGAGATTCGATCGTGACCTGGCTGTGCTGTTCATGGACCTGGACCATTTCAAATTCTACAACGACGCACATGGCCACCAGGCCGGCGACGACATCCTGCAGACGCTGGCAGCGCTAATGACGAAGAACGTCAGAGAGTCCGACACGCTGGCGCGCTGGGGTGGCGAAGAGTTTGTCGTCATCGCCCCTGAAACCGGTCCGGCAGATGCCTGTAAGCTCGCCGAAAGAATAAGAAAAGCGGTCGAGGCGCACGATTTTCCGAATGCTGCAAAACAACCACTTGGGCGAGTTTCGTTGAGCATTGGCATTGCCGCCAGATCCAGCGCGACGGAAAGCGCCGAAAAACTCCTGCGCTTCGCCGACGATGCAACCTATGCTGCCAAAGACAGCGGTCGAAATCGTTGCGTTTATTGCATCGGGCCGGAGAAAATGAAAGCCATATGACAACAGGCAGAGCGATACATGCCTAATGGCCTAAAAGAACAAGCTCTTGGGACGCTTTCAGCGTTGCTGATTGCGCTCATCCCCATTGCAGCGCTTGCCGCACCGGGCGATATCCTGTTCAGCGATTATTTCAACAGAGTATCGCTCGCACCGTGGACGACCACCAACCCCGGTGTGTCCGGTATCCTGGTCGGCGGGCAAACCTCCGGCTCTTCCCCTCGTGCCGGCTACACAAGTAATCAGGCCGTTACGGTCACCAGTCCTGCTTTCAGTGCCGCAGTCCCGGCCGCTCGCCTGGATATCTGGGTGAGGCGTGGCAGCGACGCGATCAGTGAGGATCCGGATACAAATGAAAATTTTGTCGTTGAATATCAGAGAGCGGACAGTAGCTGGAATCAACTGGTCACTTATCTCGGCTCGGGAACACCCGGCCAGATATACCGGGCCTCATTTGCATTACCCGCAGATGCCTTGCACGGCACCCTCGCGGTTCGCGTTCGCCAGACCAACGGCAGCGGTTTCGATTTTGACTACTGGCATTTCGATGATGTTGTCGTGACTGAAATCGCTGTCGCCGGTCCGCTGGCCGTTGGCGTCTGCGACTACTTCGAAAACGGTCTGGGTGAAAACTGGACGGTCAACCCAACCAGCGGTCTCTCTGGTACGAGTGCCGCAATATCATCATCGCCATCCAACTCGATGTTTCTGAATGGCGGCGTCGTCAACGTCACATCAAACGTGGTGGACACGACGGACATTACGTTTTCGGATCTGAGCATCTGGGTTCGGCGCGGAGCCGACAGCTTCAGCGAGGACCCCGACAACGGTGAAAACCTGGTTGTCGAATACCTGAACGATGTTGGCACCTGGATCGCACTCGAGACCTTCAATGGTAGCGGTGGCTCGGGTCAGATATTCATGCGCACGTATACGCTTCCTGCTGCCGGCCGACACAGCAACTTTCAAGTGCGTTTTCTGCATGACGGCTGGATCGGGACCGACCTGGGACTTCTGGCACGTTGACGATGTCTGCTTCGAGCAAGACCCTGACCCGATCCTGCAGGTCGGCAAAGCCGCTACAACGCTGTCGGACCCGATCAACGGCACCTCCGGCCCCAAATCCATTCCGGGCGCAATCGTCGGGTACACTATTACTCTGGCAAATCTCGGCATCGGCACAGTCGACGCCGATTCGATTGTCATAGAGGATCCGGTACCGGCCAACACGGCCTTGTACGTGGACACTGGCGCCGGGGACCCGATTGTATTCGTGGATGGTGCGACCGCCAGCGGCCTGTCATACAACTTCACCACAGACGTGACATTCAGCAACCAGGTGGGCGGCGGTGCGCCATTCACTTATATCCCCATGCCCGATGGGCAGGGATTCGACCCGCTGGTAACGGGCTTCCGCGCCGCACCCACTGGCACAATAAACGGCTCAGTTGGTGGGAATAACCCGAGCTTTGACATCATTTTCCAGATTCGAATCGACTGAATCCAAAGCGTTGGTTTGACAGCATCGTCGCAGCACGGCATTTTCGGTCAGCATGAGCCCCACGATATCCAGCAAACTACCCGACGTAGGCACGACCATCTTCACGGTCATGAGCCAGCTGGCGATGGATACCGGCGCCATTAACTTATCACAGGGTTTTCCAAGCTTTGACCCACCAAAAGACCTGACGGACCGCATCAGCCACCATTTGGCTAGTGGCGCGAATCAATATGCGCCTATGACCGGCGTTCCGGCCTTGCGTGAAGCGATTGTCGAAAAGACGGCCCGCTTATACGGGCGCAATTTGGATGTCGAAAACGATATTACCGTTTGTTGCGGCGCGACGGAGGGTTTGTTCAGCGCGATTCTGGCGCTCGTTCACGGCGGCGACGAGGTAATCGTGTTCGATCCCGCTTACGATTCTTATGAGCCTGCGATAACGCTGGCCGGGGGCATCACGCGCCACGTGCCCCTCACAATTGACGAGCAGGGATTCGATTTCCGTATCGACTGGGATCGACTTGCCACTACGATCAATGCGAACACCCGACTCATCATCGTCAACTTTCCGCACAATCCGACCGGCGCAATTCTCAACAAGGCGGATCTTGACAGGCTCGCAGACATCGTTCGGGACACAGACATCTACCTGCTCTCCGACGAAGTTTATGAACACATTGTATTCGACGGGGAACCCCACCACAGCCTTCTGAATCATGACGAACTCTGGGAACGCAGCCTCGTCATCTCGTCGTTTGGCAAGACTCTGCATGCGACAGGTTGGAAGATCGGCTATTGCATGGCGCCAGCATACTTATCAAGAGAGTTTCGCAAGGTTCACCAGTTCGCGACTTTTTCGATTAGCACGCCGGTGCAACATGGCATCGCGGATTACCTGTCGAATAACCCGGAGTATTACAAGCAATTGCCAGCGTTTTACCAGCAGAAGCGCGACCTGTTCTGCGCGCTGCTGCAAGACTCACGATTCAGGCTACAGCCCGCACGTAGCACGTTTTTCCAGATCCTCGACTACAGCCTGATCAGTGACGCAAACGACCTGGATCTGGCCAAACGCTGGACGCGCGATATCGGCGTCGCGTCCATTCCGCTAACGGTATTCTGCGAGAGGCCGTTTACCGGCAGCCGTTTGCGATTCTGCTTTGCGAAGGACGATGCAACATTGGCAAGTGCGGCAGAAAAACTTCGAGCGCTCTGATTCGCCCTCAGCAATTCGTCATGCACTGCCGATCTGGAATGCGAGCAACGCGCCGAAGTAACCAATTGCCGTCATATAAACCCACGCAAAAACCGGCCATCGCCAGCTATTCGTTTCGCGGCGAATAACGGCGAGCGTCGCCGCACACTGCAGGCAGCAGGCGTAGAAAATCAGCAAACCGATGACCATCGGCAAGGTAAATACGGGGCTCCCGTCAGGCCAGGTTGAGGCTTTGAGTCGGCCGCTCAATGTTTTCTCATCGGCCTCGTCGCCGACGGCGTAGACCGTACCGAGAACCGCTATGACAACCTCACGCGCGGGAAAACCGGCAATTACCGCTGCTGACACGCGCCAGTCCCACCCCAACGGTGCAAATACCGGCTCAATGAAATGCCCCGCTCTGCCAAGCCAGCTTTGCTCCAGTTGCGCGGCTGAAGCCTGGTGGCTGATGCGTTCATATTCTTGAGCAAGGTCTTCGCCGGACAAGGTGTAGCTTGCCAGGGTACGTTGTTGCTCGACCAGCGGTGGAATTTCGGTGGAGCGCGGATAGTACGCGAGCGCCCAGACGATAACGGCAACCGTGAATATCACGGTTCCTGCTCGATACAGGAAGACTTTTACCCGGCCCAGCAACTGGATGAGCACGGTTTGCAAATTCGGACGTCGAAATTCCGGCAGCATCAATGCGAACGGCGGCTTCGGTCCGCGCAACGCGGTCTTGCGAATAAGCAACGCCGTCAGAATGCCCGCAACAATGCCGAACATGTAAAGTCCAAACAAAACCAAGCCTTGCAGACTCAGGAACCCTACGCGTCCGGCCGGCACGAATGCCGCGATCAGCAAGGCGTAGACGGGCAGCCTGGCCGAGCACGTCATGAAGGGTGCTGCAAGAATCGTTGCAATTCTATCGCGGCGATTCGGAATGACGCGTGTTGCCATGATGCCGGGCACTGCGCAGGCAAAGCTCGAAATCATCGGAATAATCGACTGGCCGGACAGGCCCACCGAACGCATTGTCCTGTCCAGTAGATAAGCGGCGCGCGCAAGATAGCCCGAGTCTTCGAGCAGTATAATAAACAGGAACAGAATAAGGATTTGCGGCAAAAAGATAATGACGCTGCCGACGCCGGCAATAAGACCATCGGCAATCAAACTGGAAAATGCACCATCGCCGAGAACCGCCGCCGCGCTGGCCCCGAGAGCGGCTGTCCCTGCGTCAATCAGGTCCATTATCGGGGTCGCCCAGGCGAACACGGCCTGAAACACGATTGCCATGACGAGAAACAGTCCGATCGTTCCGGGAACCGGCCGATTCAGGAAATTCGTCACGTGGGTTCGCCAGGAAAAGTATGGCGGCGCCGAGCGTTGCACCGTACCGAGAACGTCACGAACCCAGGCATAGCGAATACGTGCTTCACGGGCGATTGTAGGCTCTGTGCCAAACAGTTTGTCGCGCCGGTCATCGAGGGTGTTGCGTGCTGTTTCGGTCAGGGCGGCCACGACGGCGCGATTGTGTTCCGTTGCTCCATCGATCAGCAAGCGCTCCAACTCAGCCATTCGTGGCCTATCATCGGCGTCATTGGCATCATCGCGAAGCCCTCGTGCAGCCGCGCTTAGCTCCGGCCAGATAACACTGCGCCGCGCTGGCGCCGATTGCGGCAGTTGTGCAATTGCATCGCGCAATCCGCCCAGCCCTGCGCCCGTCGTCGCGACTACGCTGCACACTTTTACGCCGCCAAGTACCTGACTAAGCGCGTCAATATCGATATCGATGCCGCCCCGCTCCGCAGCGTCGGTCATTGTCAATGCAACAACCAGCGGTAATTCGAGATCGATCAACTGTTGCACCAGGAATAATCCCTGGTACAGGTTAGTGGCATCCAAAACGGCAATGATGCCGTCCAGCGCCGAAGTGCCTGCTATACGGCCGAAGATCACGTCGACGGCAATCCGTTCTTCCAGTGAGTGCGCACTGAGCGAATGAGTGCCGGGCAAATCAATGAGTTCGATGACGCTATCGGCCACCCTCAGCGTACCGACATGACGCTCAACCGTGACACCCGGGTAATTGCCGATGCGCTGCTTGAGGCCGGTCAGCCGGTTGAATAGCGTGCTCTTGCCCGAATTCGGAGCGCCTACAACTGCAATCGCGATATCAGCGCGCCGATTTACAGATATTTCATTTGCAGGAACGCGTATTTCGGATGCTTTAGTCACCAGCCACTACAGGCGCAACCTGGAAGAATCTGGCATGTTCCTGCCGCAGGGAGATGCCGCATCCAAACAGCTTGAACTCAATCGGATCGCCACCGATGGCTGAACTGGCATGTTCGACCTCAGCGCCCTCAACAAGCCCCATGACCATCAGGCGTTGCACCTGCGGGTCGCTTGTATCCACCGCCTTTATGACGCCTTTTTGGCCCTTTGTCATGGTTGCCAGTGTGTTGCCGTTTATCGCCATCGAGTTTTTCCAGGCTCATTCCTAAAGTTCCTGAATGATAATCATTCGCATTACTGTTTGCAATAGCGGTCATCACGAATGCGCGTTCAGGTTGCATTCATTGACCCTGCGTTAGCGTGTCTCAACAACAATGAAAAGGCTGGCGTCATGCGAACAATTCTCCACCTCTGCACGCTTGGAATAGTGATATTGGCAGCTCAGGGCGCTGCGGCGAATACCCCGACCATCCGCCTGTTTCCGACGACAGTCGTCGAGGATTTGCGGCAAACGAGCAACGTTGCACGCGATATGGAAACCGGCCTGCAGGAGGTCATCGGTCGACTCGACCAGCAGCATGATCTCTACCAGGAGACAAAATGCAGCGGCGCGGAGGACGACCCAGGCTGCCAGCGGCTCGCCAAACAAATTGGCGCAACCTACCTCGAAATGCTCACGATCATGGCGGAACGGCTTCCGGATATGGAGCATACCGTCAACAACACCCGTAAGAGCCTCGAAAAAGGATTGCGCAATGAACTCGGTAAAAAGATGACGCCATGGAAATTGCAGGAAACGTTGATCGGCGCCAACTCCACCCGGGCCATATCACAATCAGCGCCTGCTCTTCGCGGCCGTTCCGGCATGCGACTGAGTGAACGCTTCCAACAATATTATCAGCTGGTCGCTACGTCCGGCGCCAAAGGCGACCAGTCGCTTGCAGTGTTGGCGTCGGACATTTACCTCGATATGGAAGAGACCAGTGTGCTCATTCAGCGCACGCGCCAGGAAATTGCGCGCGCGACATTGATGGAACAACTGAATCAGTCGTTCGGCATTATCACGCCCGAAATGATCGAGGTGGTCGGCGGCGTCAAATCCATTCTGTTTGGTGACGATGACGGCCAACCGTTGGTCGCCGGCCCACCTCCTGGCAGCATCGATCAGGCGTATCGCAGTCCGCTGGAAAACTAGGAGGTCAGAAAATGAATTCAAGAAACACTGGAAACCCCTTGCCCGGCATCGCGGCAATTATTTGCACTGCCCTGGCACTGACTGCATGTGCGTCGACAGCACCAACGTGTATCAGCCCGCTGACGAAAAATCTGGACTCGGCACTCGCCTCGGTTCAGGCATCGCTGGTGAACGGTTGTCAGGCGCATTTCGATCGTTATTACGACAACCTGTTGACCATCGCGGAAGGTGACCCAAAGCCCGAGAACAAACGTGAGTTCAGTGAGTTTCTGGTGTGGGCGAACGCTAATGGCCTGTTGAGCAATCGCCAGGCCGAGAATTACTACAACCGTTATTTCAACGTGAAATTCATGGCGATGAAAGGCGATTACAACAACTGCTCGAATACCTGCCCAAACAAACAACAAGTATTTCTCAACCTGGAGCGTGAGTTGTCCGACAAGGAGCGCGGACTCATGAAGGTCAGCCGTGACGCTGACGGATACTATCGCGCCGATAAGCTGTTCCAGCAAATTGAGCTGGTGCTGACAGCAACTTGCACTGCGTGTTCAGCCGGCCGCTAGCATTACGATGGGCCGTGGCCAGGAATTCATGCGAGGACTGAGCGCCGGCACGCTGGGGACGCTGCTAGGCGCGTCTGCCGCGCTATACACTTTGAGTCGGCTGGGGTGGATTCACTTCCGCACAACGTCTATTGGCAATCCCGGCGCCTGGTTGCACTGGGCCTATACAAACCTTGGCTCGTCTATTCCGGTGTTTGCGGCTCTCCTGCTTGCCTACTTCGTCACACTTGGACGCCTGCGCAGCGCACTGGCAAATAATCGACCGGTCACTCAGATCGTGCAGCTGGACCACCTGACTGACATCTGGACGACACTGTTCTTCGGTACCGGTGTCATCTGGACGGCAATTGGCATGCGCAGCGCGTTGATCTTCGCGCTGGGCGATCGTACGACCGCGCTGGAGCAAGGCGCATTCGCAATGCTGGAGCGCATGATCGATGGTGGCATCTTGCTCGCCTTGTCCACAACCATTTTCGGCGGCGTCGGTGGTTACATCATGCGCGTTTACAAGACACTGACGTTGGGAACGCAATTGCAGCAGCAATACGACAACGCTGCGCGTGCCGATACGTCACAGATACGGGCCAGTCTGCATCGAATCGAAGAACACCTGGCGCAGCCATGATGCGTTCACCGTTCGCCTACCCTCTCAATCGCTACTCGGACATGGACGGTGGCGGTGCCGCGGACCTGCAAACCGACGTCATGCGTTTCATGGCGATACTGTCGCTGTGTCTCATGGCGATATTCGCCCTTGTGCAAAGCGTGCCAGTAACCCCGGCTGTGGAAACAGTTGTAGAGCCCGCTGGCGATGCTGTTGTGGAACCCATTGTGGTCCACGCCATCGTGGAACCCGTTGTGGTCCACGCGGAGAAACCGCTCAAGAATAGCGCCGGCATCAGTTTGCGCTTCGCATCCGACGCCGCACTGATGCGACTGGTCGCAGCAGGCCAGATTGGACTGTACGCGATGGAAGCCAATAGAGCGCAACGCATGACGGTCAGGGACAGCCGCATTAGTTTCTGGGACGCGTCTACACCGAAAGCATTTCACGAAATGGAAGCAACAACAGTGCCTGACGGCGTTGTCGACGCATTTACACGTACTGCAACCGACGCCGAAACTGTGCGCTGGGGAGTAACGCTGCCCGGCAAGCTCAGAACCCAGCTGCAAACGCTAATGCAACAACATGACAGCGGAGCGCTGGTGATAGACGCGAATGGCGATATTCGGTGGGAAGAATCATGATCCGGCGCCTAACTGTACTTCTGACGTTACTGGTCGCTCAGGCAATACCAGCGACTGCACAATCACGTGAGAAAGGACTCGATAGCTGGCTGGACCGCGACCTCATCCCCTACGTCAGACAACAATTATTGTCACACCCCAGGTTCAAGAACGAAACCGTGATGTTTGTGATCATGCGCGACAATGCACCGGCGTCAAGCAGCAATGCGCTGGCCTTGTCGCTGCGCGATCGTCTGCTGGCGGCCGCCGTCGATACCGCAGGTGTGTCAATCAGCTGGCAGCAGGGTCGCAATGGCGCACGGCTTGCGTCACGCCCCCACGACTGCACACGTGACGCTGTGCATTACTATATTGGCCTGGAACTGACCCAGGAACTCGATAGCCGGTATTCCGTTAGCGTACGGGCGCTTGATCTTGAGGATCTCAACTGGGTCACGGGTTTTGGTAAACGCTGGCAGGGTCGCCTGAGCACAATACAACGACAAGCCATGCGACAGCACCTTGTCGATGAGACATTCCTGGGTGCACGCGATGTTCCTTTTACCCTTGAGCAGACCGACTTGCTCGCCGCACATCTCGCACACGAACTCTCCTGCGCGCTCAGGAAACAGGTAGCTAGCGACTATGTCGTAGTTGCGAATGCCGGTGAGCCAGCACAACCGGGCCTTGAGGGAACCATTGAACTCATCGGCAATAATCTCGCCAATGAAGATGCGTTGGCGCTGACAAGCGATGCCAGCAAGACAAACGCTGTTCTGACGGGTAAAGCACACAGGATCGACGGTGTATTATTTCAGTACTGGTTGACAGTTACACCGCAAGACAATGTTGATGACCTTACCGCGTTGAGCGCCAGTGCCTACATAGTGCTGCCTGACGTCGATCCTGTGGCGCTCAAGCCGGCACAACCCACAACAGTGTCGATCCCCAATGCCGGTAAGGATGCTTTCATCAGTCCATTGCAAATTGCCGCGCCAACATCAAGCAGCGATTGTCGTAGTCCTTGTTCTTTGCTACGCACGCGCGCCAGAGTGAATTCGGTAGTGTTCTTTCTGCAGCACCAGGCCAATCATGGACTGGTTCGTCTGTCGGGCAATGAGTGCCGCACACGCACCGCAGCTAAGATTGCGCGTAGCGGCGAGGCGCTAAGTTTTCCTATCGCCAGGACGACAACAGCAAGCCGAAACTGGAGTGAGACCTACGCATGGCAACTTGATCCGGAGCTTGATACTTACTACGCGGTTGTGGTGACAAACGCGCAAGTGGCGCGGCGAGTCGCCAATCTATTCGACAGCCTGCCGCTGCGATGTTCATCGTCCATGCGCCCTGGCCTTAACGACGATGCACTTCGCAAATGGCTCAGCGAATTCGCGGTGCTCGCGGCACGCGCATCTCAACATCTGGACTGGCGCGCAGTCAGCCTTCACGACCTGACATAGGGCAAATCACATGATCCGACTCATGGGTATCTTGTGTGGTTCCGCGCTTGCAGTCTGTTTCCTGATCGTCGTGCTGGGTGTTCCGGAAATCCTGCCCGACACGATCATTGCAGTGCCACCTGACGTAGCAGTCGCCCAACCGATTGCTGAACCAGTTGCTGAACCAGTTGCTGAACCAGTTGTTGAACCGATTGCTGAACCGATCGCTGAGCCGACAGGAAAGCCTGTGCTTGCCAGCGAGAACTGGTACGCATTCTGGGTTCCGTTTCGCAGCGAGTTGGCGGCGACCGGTTTCATCGCACAGTTACAACGCACAACGGGCCTGGACTATCGGGTCTTGAAACAAGAGCCGGGCGTCTATGCCGTGGCGTTTGCCTATTCCAGCGCCGCTGACATTCAGAGCAAGCTCACAGCGATCTCGACCGCTACAGGCCTTGAGATGCCTGGTGACTGAGACATGCGAGAGCAATGCGCACGTATTGCAAACACTCGCCGGCACAGTTGCAGGCGTCGTTATGGCGCTGTTCGCCATTACCGCCGCTGCGACTACCGGCGATTACGAACTGAACAATGCATGGCAGGACTACATAAGCAATCAGTCAGCTGAGAAACCCGCCTACAAGTTTCCACACGCGACGTGTTTTAGAGTCGCCGCGCTGGCGCACGATGTGCCCGAGTCGTTGTTGCTCGCTATTGCGCGTGGCGAAAGCGATTTCGAGGCAACCGCGCGATCTCGCGCCAGTGCCCATGGCGTCATGCAGATACGATGGCCGGACACGGCGAACCACCTGGGTATTTACCGACTTCGCGATCTGTACGACCCCTGCACCAACATCGATGCCGGTGCACGCTATGTGCAAGAACTGCTGGCGCGGTACAGTGGCAACCTGCACCTGGCACTGGCGGCTTATAATTACGGGCCAAGCAGAATCTCTACAAATGGCGACGGTGTTCCACCCGGGGCAGTCTGGTATTCAGGATATATTTACCGGCATTTGACTTACGTGCTCGGCGATTCAGCGCTGCGCAAACCTCCTCCCGATACGCTTTACTCCAACATTGGCCAGTCGACGTTGCTGACATTCGGCGAGCCCTACCGGGCTGAGGCCTTTATCGTGCGCATCGAAAAACAGTCACCGGGGATAACTCTCGACTGGTTCCGCCGTGGCACCGGGAAGTTTGAAGTCATCATGACCTATGCAGACCGCGCAGCGTACGATCGCGGCGCGCGGCAGCTCGCCAGCGCCGGATTTCGCCTGGACTAGGCAACCGTTGTCAGCAACCCGGCCTGCCGAATTCGTTCGGCAGTACAGCTTCAATGCGCTGCATGACATCGAGGCGGTGCACGAGGTCATGAATGTAATCCAGTTTGTCGGTTTCGAGAACAAGCACCTCACTCATGTCATAGGAAGCAATCCAGTTCTCGTAGTTGCGCTCCAGACGCTGCAAATAGGAGAGCGGAATATCCTGTTCCATCTTGCGCCCGCGCAAACGAATGCGCTGCCGCAAGGTACGCATGGAACAGCGCAGGTAGATCATGAGGTCCGGCGGCCGAATCGCATCCAGAATAGCGTGATATAAATCCTGGTATGTCGCCCAGTCCCGTTTCGATATTTTTCGCATTTGATGCAACGCCGTGGCAAAAATCTCAGCATCCTCGAATATTGTCCGATCGAGCGCGACAACGCCGGGCTGGCGATCGAGCTCCTGATGCAGGCGAAACTTGTTACTAAGAAAATACAGTTGTGACTGAAACGCCCAGCGTTTCATGTCCTTGTAGAAATCGGCAAGATACGGATTCTCGTCGTTAGGCTCGTAAAACGGCGAGACGTTATAGGTTCTGTGCAGAAACTCGACGAGCGTCGATTTTCCGGAACCCATGTTGCCCGCAATAGCGATCGTTTTTTTCATCGTGGCCGTACCATACCGCAATCCTGTTATGATTTAACCGTGAGTAACGACACTCCCGAAGTTCTGATCAGTGAAAGCGACATTCGGTCCCGCGTCGCCGAACTGGCCGCTCAAATTTCCAGAGATTATGAGGGTTGCGATAACCTGGTCATGGTTGGCGTGCTCAAGGGGTCGTTTATTTTTCTCGCCGACCTGTCGCGGCAACTTAAGATTCCTCGCACAATCGAATTCATTGCCGTATCAAGCTATGGCAGCAGCAGCGTCTCCAGTGGCGCGGTGCGGCTCGTCATGGATGTGCGCGGCAATATCGAAGGCAAACATGTGTTGATCGTGGAGGATATTGTCGATACGGGGCATACGCTCAAGTACCTGACCGGCATGTTCAAATCGCATCGCCCCGCGTCGATCAAGACCTGTTCCCTGGTCAGAAAGGCGGATAGCGCAGAGGTCGACGTGAAAATCGATTATCTCGGCTTCGACATTGGCGATGAATGGGTAGTTGGTTATGGGCTCGACTACGGTGAATTACACCGCACATTGCCCTACATCGGGATCATCGAGCCCACCGATTAGCGATCGTCAGTGTCATCATTCTCAGATTAACTATCCGCACAACCTTCTACATCGACCTCAATAGTGCAGTGACCAATTCCGTATTCATCAGCCAGGAACGTCTTGACGCTGCGAATGACCTGCATCTGGCTAGCCGCATTGTCGGTGAGCGACATATGCATTGTCAGCATCAGTTGATGTGGCGTCAGACCCCAGATATGCACATGGTGGATCTCGCCAACACCCGGCACGTGCGCAACAATGCGCTCCTGCATCGCCTGGACGTTAAGCCATTCCGGAGCACCCTCGAGTAAGACATGCGCGCTACGCTTCACCAGCGACCAGGCGCTCTTCAATATCAAGGCTGCAACCGCCAGAGACAGAATCGGATCGATGTACGTCCAGCCCGTGTAGATGATAACTACTGCGGCAACTATCGCCGCAACGGATCCCAACAGGTCACCGGCTACATGCAACGCCGCGCCGCGAATATTCAGGTTTTCCTTGTCTCCGGAATTCAACACAGCAAAGCAAATGACGTTGATGACCAGACCGGCTGAGGCGACCACAAGCATCGTCTCACCCAGAATCTCGTGCGGTTTAAAGAATCGGGTGACGGCCTCGAAAAGTATCCAGCCAACGACTGCTATCAAGCTCAGTCCATTCACGAATGCGGCAAGAATCTGGAAGCGTTGATAACCAAAAGTCAGCTTGCCATCCGGCGGTCGCTTGCAGACATGAAAAGCCACCGCGGCCAAAGCAAGCGCCATGGTATCGGTCAACATGTGACCCGCATCGGCGAGTAACGCCAGCGACCCTGAGATGATGCCACCAGCGACTTCGACCAACATGAACGTGCCGGTCAGGACAAGTGCGATTTTCACGCGCCGCAGGTTGCTCTCGTTGGCCTCGTGGTCGTGTGCCATTGTCAGTCCGTCTCAGTTGCCTTGCTGAGTCGATATATCAGGATTGCGGCACGCTTTACGGCCAGCGGCATGGAGGTCAGATCGAGGCTTTCATGCGGGGTATGACCACCCTCTCCCAGTGCTCCCAGACCCGCCAGCGCATCGGTATAGGGAGCGACGAACGAGATGTCGGCCGCGCCGCGCTTCGACGGGTCGAGTTCGCTCATTGGGCCGCGCCCGAGTGCCTCGTTTATCGCTGACAACTCGTTCTTGAGGTCACGGTTCGCGGCCGTCGGGAACATCGGCGGATAGCCTTCGAAAAACTCGATGCTGGCGCTTGTATGCGGCGAGTTGTTCGCGACAATCGCCTGCATTGCCGTTCGTGCCCGGTCCAGCTGATCCTGGGAAATGGTCCTGATACCACCGTGTACCACTGTCTTCCGCGGTATGACATTGGTCTTGCCAAACGTGGTGCCGCGATTTTGCTGGGGGTCGTAATCGACATCTGTACCACCCTGAATGGTACCGGCATTAAACGTAAGGTGCTCCTCGCCGCGAACTTCGTCGTAGAACGCGTTGAGAATACGCGCCGTTTCAAAAATTGCCCCGGCGCCATCATCATCACTGAATATTCCCGACGAGTGCGCCTGCTTGCCCGTAACGCGCAATATCCAGCCTGTAGAGCTGCGCCGCGCAATCGTCGCCCAGTCCACACCGTCATAGCGAATGGCCGATTCGAAGCCCAGTGCAATGTCCGCCCACTTCCCGGCATCGACCAGGTGTTTGCGACTGATCGACAGCGGCTTGCCGGATTTCTCCTCATCGCCCGTGTACGCAATCACGATCGGAATGTCTGCAAGCACACCGATCTCCTGCAATGCCTTTAGCGCGTACACGATGATGACGTTGCCTGATTTCATGTCATCTATGCCCGGTCCGTGGCCAGTGTCACCGTCTCGTACGAAGCCCGCGAAAGCATCGTCTGCCTCGAAGACGGTGTCGAGATGACCGATCAACAGAAACTTCTTGCCCGAACCATCCTTGCGGGCGAATAAATGCCCAGCACGATTGATGGCTTCAGGCAGCTCTATCCATTCCGTTTGCAGTCCCAGAATATCCAGCTCACGACGCATGACCTGCCCTACTGCGCGGACGCCGTCGTGATTGTTCGTGCCGCTGGATATATTGACTGTTTCTTCCAGCAATGCGATGGCGTCCTCCGCATGCGCATCGATCCATTCGATCATGCGTTGCTCGGCGCTATCGAGACCATCCGCTGTTGCACACAAGCTCACCAGCAGTAGAGGCACTGCTGTTTTAAAACGAATTCCTGCGATTTTCATTGCACCTCCATTTGTCGCGGTACGCGAATGTTTTCCACCATGAGCTGAATGTGCGCGGGTGGTGGCCTGGTCAGGAGACTGACCGATATTGCCACCGCGAAATTCAGACACATGCCGATAACACCGATACCTTCGGGCGATATGCCGAAAAGCCAGTGTTCGGCGATGTTCTCACCCCACGGCGCCCCGGCCCATTTCAGGAACAGTCCCTTGAAGAACTCGATATAGCCGTAAGTGAATAACAGTCCAGTCACCATGCCGGCGATCGCGCCTTCGCGATTGGCACGCTTGAAGAAAATACCCAGCAGTATGGCGGGAAATAGTGACGCCGCAGCCAGTCCAAAGGCGAACGCAACGACCTGCGCCACCCAGCCCGGTGGATCAAATCCCAGGTAGCCTGCGATCAGGATCGCAATGGCCGCCGCGATTCGCCCTGCTCGCAATTCATGTTTCTCCGAAATATTCGGCGCAATGATTCCCTTGATGATGTCATGCGACACGGCGGCGGAGATCACCAGCAACAAACCCGCAGCCGTGGACAGCGCCGCCGCGATAGCGCCGGCCGCAACCAATGCGATCACCCAATTCGGCAATCCGGCAATCTCGGGATTCGCGAGCACCATAATGTCGCGGTCAACGCTGAGCTCGTTGCCCTGCCAGCCGTAGCTATCAGCCTCGTCTGCAAACGCAGGATTCTCATCGTCGTAGTACTGCACTCGACCATCGCCATTCTTGTCATCGAACGCGACCAGCCCGGTCTGCTCCCAAGTGCGAAACCAGTCGGGCCTTTCGTCGTAGGCAAGATTGCCTTCAATGGAACCGACAGCACCTGTCTGAATCGTGTTGATCAGGTTGTAACGGGCCATCGAACCGACTGCCGGGGCAGTCGTGTACAAAATCGCGATGAAAAACAACGCATAGCCAGCAGACAGGCGTGCATCACGAACCTTGGGTACGGTGAAGAATCGCACGATGACATGCGGCAGGCCTGCTGTGCCCACCATGAGCGCCAACGTGATACAGAAAACATCAATACGACTCTTGGTGCCTGATGTGTACTGGTGAAAGCCCAGTGATGTCACGATGTCGTCGAGCTTGTCGAGCAACGCGGTACCCGACCCGACAATCTCGCTACCGAATGCGAGCTGCGGGATCGGATTGCCGGTGATCTGTATCGCGATGAAAATAGCCGGAACGGTATAGGCAAATATCAGTACGCAATACTGCGCAACCTGCGTGTACGTTATGCCCTTCATACCGCCGAGCACCGCGTAAATGAAAACAATGCCCATACCGATTGTCAGGCCAACGTTTACGTCAACCTCAAGGAAACGGGAAAACACGATGCCAACGCCGCGCATCTGACCTGCGACATAGGTAAACGAGATGAATATCAGGCAGATGACGGCGACGACTCTGGCCACCTTCGAGTAATAGCGTTCACCAATGAATTCCGGGACGGTAAATTTGCCGAACTTGCGCAAGTATGGCGCCAGCAACAAGGCAAGCAACACGTAGCCGCCAGTCCAGCCCATGAGATACACGGATCCGTCATAGCCCAGAAACGCGATGAGTCCTGCAATTGAAAGAAAAGACGCGGCGCTCATCCAATCGGCAGCCGTCGCCATGCCATTGGCCAGCGGCGATACGCCCTTACCGGCAATATAGAAGTCACCGGTTGTGCGCGCCCGGGACCAGAAGGCAATGCCTATGTAGAGCGCGAAGCTCAAACCAACGACGATGAAGGTCAGAACCCGAAGACTCATATTGCCGCCCTTGTCTTAATGGACATGGCCTTCATCGACTTAGTCTTCATGGACGTCATACTCGCGGTCAATACGATTCATGCGCCATGCATAGAAGAATATCAGCAGCACGAAAACGTAGATCGCCCCCTGCTGGGCAAACCAGAAGCCAAGCTTGAAGCCGCCGATACGAATCGAATTGAGTTGCTCAACCAGCAATATGCCGAAGCCGAATGATACGATGAACCAGATAGACAGGCAGGTCGCCACGAGACGCAGATTTGCCCGCCAGTAAGCCTTGCGCTTGTCGTTGCTCATAATTCCACCAATGTTGTTATGGTTATGCGATGTAGCGTAGCAGGGAGACGGCTATGATCTCAACGACCGAGCATGACAAAAAAACCATCGTCGTTAACGGCAAGCGCATGGCCTATGTCGAGATGGGGGCAGGCGATCCCATTATCTTCCAGCACGGCAATCCTACCTCGTCTTATCTTTGGCGCAACATCATGCCCGAACTTGCCGGTCGCGGCCGCTGTATCGCCGTCGACCTGATCGGTATGGGCGACTCTGAGAAACTCGACGATCCGGGGCCCGACAGTTACCGTTATGTGGAACATCGGGATTACCTGTTTGCGGCCTGGGAGCAACTGGGCGTCACCGACAACGTAACGCTTGTTGTTCACGACTGGGGCAGCGCTCTGGGCTTCGACTGGGCCATGCAACACCCTGACAGCGTGAAGGGCATCGCGTACATGGAAGCGATCGTTCGACCGATGACCTGGGATGAGTGGCCTGAAGCAATACAGTCCCTGTTCCAGGGTTTTCGCTCGGCAGCCGGCGAAACCATGGCGCTGGAGAAAAATGTGTTCGTGGAGCGCGTGCTGCCGGGATCCGTACTGCGCGGCCTGACAGAGGATGAGATGACTGTCTACCGTCGTCCCTTCGAAAGCGCCGGCGAAGATCGGCGCCCTACCCTGACCTGGCCGCGCCAGATTCCGCTAGACGGAGAACCGCAAGATGTCTGTACGATTGTGGCGTCGTACGCTGAGTGGCTAAGCGAATCGACGCTGCCCAAGCTATTCGTGAATGCCGAACCCGGCGCAATCCTGACCGGCATGCAACGGGAATTCTGCCGCGGTTTTGCAAACCAGACAGAGGTCAGCGTTGCCGGGCAGCATTTCATTCAGGAAGATTCGCCAGCCGAGATCGCCTGTGCGATCAACGACTGGCTAGGGAAGCTCTGATCAATGCAGACGAATCGCCTGCAAATGGCAGGCAAATGGCAGGCAAAAAAAAGCGGCTTCTTGTGAAACCGCTTTTTCAAACCTACGCTAGTACGTGGTTCCTGGCCCCCTGAATCCCCCGCCAAGCCGTACCTGAAGGTGTTTTTCATTTTGCGTCGTAGCCGAGGTGTTGCACAAAGGCTACGTTTACCGACACCGAAATTCGCAGAAAACCCGCCTGTTGTCAATCCTTTATACTGGATTTAAGTCAATTAGCCACAGGCCTGTTGTTTTTGTGGTGGGAACGCAACATAGAGAATTCGCACGCTTTTTGTTCTAAATCAACGCCTAAAAGCACCTTTTAGACTGCCTTCGTCCATGACGGGATTTGCCAGCAGCCCAACACCGGGAATTTCGACCTCGACCCGATCTCCCGCCTTTAGCCACCGCGGTGGCCTGGCCGCCGCACCGACTCCGCCCGGTGTGCCAGTTGCGATGATGTCGCCCGGCAACAATTCGGTAAATGTCGAGCAATACTCGAGCAACGCCGGTACATCAAAAACAAGGTCTGACATGCGTCCTTCCTGCCTCACCTTGCCATTAACGCGCGTGGTCAGTTGCAAGGTTGACGGATCGGGAATCTCATCCGCGGTAACAAGACAGGGGCCCATCGATCCACTTTTGTCGAAATTTTTACCCGGTGTGAACTGCATACCCTGGTATTGCCAGTCACGCACCGAGCCATCCATAAAACAGCAGTAGCCCGCGACATAGTCGAGCGCGGACTCTCGCGACACATGTCGAGCCCGTTTACCGATTACGACGGCGAGCTCGCCTTCGTAATCAAACTGCTCAGATGCGGTGGGCCTTATCACAGGGCAGCCGTGTCCTGTCTGGCTACCCGCAAAGCGTACGAAAACGACCGGGTACTGCGGAAGCTCGTGGCCCATTTCCTCTATATGAGGCCGAAAATTCACGCCAACACATATGACCTTGTCTGGATTGGGTATGCACGGTGCGAAGCGCACATCGTCAATAGCGTATTCCACACCGCCGACATCGTTGCCAAGTTCATCGAGGGCTGTCGCGGCGATGACGGAGCGCAAATCGGGATATCGCGCTCTAAAAGAATCGCTGACCTCGCGCAGGGTATCATCGACCATCACCCCGAATGTCGCGCGCTCGTCTGTTTCGAAACTCGCAATTTTCATAATAGCCATCCGTCTCCGGCTTAAAGGGATCGTGATAAGGTAATTGAATGACAATGAGAAAGCATTCCAGAGTTTTGATTTGGCTGGTCGTCGCGTTTCTGGCGAACAGTGCGAATGCCGAAACGGCCATATACAACGTTCGCGGATATACATCGAGCGATACTGGCATGCGGCAATTTTCGACGTTGATTTTTGCCGACGATGGCAAAGTCATCGCTACCGGCAATGCTGAATTACTCGAAAAATACGAAAATGCCCGGCGCATAAACGGAGCAGGCAGAACTCTGTTGCCCGGCCTGATCGATGCCCATGCTCACGTCTCCAGTCTTGGCCTGCTCAAGTCGAACCTTAACCTGGCCGGCATCCCCAGTGTCGCTGCTGCTGTCGCTGAGATATCCAGGTACGCCAAGGCGAATCCACACGCCCGATGGATACTTGGCAGAGGCTGGAACCAGGTGATTTGGCCGCTAAAAAAATTTCCCACGGCCTCACATATCGATGCGGTCGTTAGCGACAGACCGGTCTGGTTACGCAGAATCGACGGTCATGCCGGTTGGGCCAACAGCACAGCATTGGCGCAAGCGGGCATCGACGACGACACGACGGACCCGATCGGCGGCAAGATCGTTCGGGATGACAATGGTCACGCGACAGGGGTATTAGTGGATAAGGCCATGGGACTCATGACCGCACAACTGCCCGAGCCGGACAAGGATGAGATTCGGGCCGCAATTCACTCCGCAGTCGATGCTTTGCTTGCCGAAGGAATGACGGGCGTTCACGATGCTGGCATCGACCTCATGACGGCCGAGGTCTATCTGTCGATGGCCGATGATAAAGAGCTGGATATGCGCATATATGCGATGCTCAGCGGTGCAGGCAGTGTGCTTGACGCAGTAGGCAAACCGATCAGGGCCTACGGTGGTGACCGGCTTGAGATCGCCGCAGTGAAACTCTATGCGGACGGCGCACTGGGCAGCCGCGGCGCGGCGATGCTGGAACCGTATTCCGATGATGCCGAGAATCGCGGTCTGCCGTTCTGGACTCAAGAGGAACTTGATTCTTTCGTTGCGAAAGCAAACAACTTGGGGTTCCAGGTCGGCATCCATGCGATCGGCGACTTGGGCAACCGCATGGCCCTCGACGCTTTTGAAAAAGCGCAGGATGGGGGTCCATCCTCGATACGCAACAGAATCGAGCACGCGCAAATAATTGCGCTGGATGATATCCCGAGATTTTCCGAACTGGGCGTAATCGCATCGATACAGGCTACGCATGCAACCAGCGACAAGAACATGGCCGAAGATCGCGTGGGAACGGAGCGAATCCTTGGCGGCTATGCCTGGCGGCGATTGCTGGACTCAGGCGCTGTTCTGGCGAACGGCTCCGACTTTCCCGTGGAGTTGTCCAATCCTTTCCACGGCCTGTACGCGTCCGTGACCCGACAGGCAAGAGACGGAGAGCCCGAGGGTGGCTGGTACCCGGATCAGGCACTGACGCGTGCAGAAGCACTGCACTCATTCACGCTGGCAGCAGCGTTTGCTGCGCACCAGGAAGATCGCATGGGCAGCCTCGAGGCGGGCAAATGGGCCGATTTCATTATTATCGATCGCGATTATTTTGCGATTCCGGCCAGCGAGATCGACGACATCAAGGTATTGCAAACATGGGTCGGCGGCAAGCAAGTCTATGAGCGCAATGACACGGGAGAGTCGACATGATTGTCGAGCAAATCTGGACTGGAAACGCGTATCGCAATTTCAACTACCTGGTAGTGTGCCCGGAAAGTGGCGATGCACTTGCCATCGATCCGCTGGATTTCAAAAAGTGCCTCGCGGTTGCCAGCAATCGCGGCTGGACAATTACGCAGATTCTCAACACACATGAACATGCCGATCACACCGGCGGCAACAGCGGTGTCGTCAAGGCGACCGGCGCGAAGATCATCGCGCACAAGAATGCAAGCCAGAAAATTCCGAATATGGATCGCGGTGTTAGCGCGGGTGACGTTATCAAGGTTGGCAAGTCGGTGGAGCTGGAATGCCTCGATACGCCCGGCCACACGATGAGCCATATCTGCCTGTTATCGAGAGGTGACAATCCGGGGCTATTCAGCGGCGATACCCTGTTCAATGCCGGCGCGGGAAACTGCCACAATGGCGGTCACCCGGAAGAACTGTATGCAACCTTTGAGCAGCAGCTGGAAATACTGGGCGATGAGACACGCATCTATCCGGGTCACGACTATTTGCTGAATAACCTGGCCTTTACCCTGGACCGCGAACCGGACAATACGGTCGCTGCACAGATGCTGGAGGACTTCAGGAATCAGGACCCGGATGACGCGCTCGTTACCACCATGGCCGAGGAACGTGACATCAACACATTCTTCCGCCTGCAAAGCCCTTCAGTGGTGGCCAAACTGGTTGCAGAGTTTCCGGAGATCGGCGATAAACCGGACGCGAAGGCGGTATTTCTCAAACTGCGGGAACTGCGGAATAGCTGGTAGCTCCCCAAGCCCCCTAAGGAGTGCTGCCGCGCAGCCGGTCGCCCACTTGCCGCAGCACATCCGCGCCACTGTCTGCTCTGGATGCCAGCCATAACCACCATAGGGCAAGGTAAAAGCGTTGTTGCACCTTGAGTTTGTCACGCCAGCCTGCGCCATCCTCTGCACTATAAGAAGTCAACAGGCGCACCACTTGCTCCTCACCAAGTTCATGGTGCTCGACGATCGTAGCAAGGTCGAAGAGCGGATCGTTGTCGCAGGCGTATTCCCAATCCAGAAATCTGATATCGGGCGTTGCAATGACATTTTCCGCGACAAGGTCATTGTGGCAACAGCATAAATTTTCCGGCAGTCGCATCGATTCGACGATTGCTGCGCACGTATCGACAAGTTCCCGGTCGGAGCGGTCAATACGCTCGACATAGCATCGCGCCACGAAACTGGAATCGAACGAGCGCCCGGTTAATGGCAACCGATGCAACTCCTTCAGCGCTGACCCAAGGCGCTCGATATTGCCTTGTCTGTTCAGGCACGAACTCTGCCATACCGTCCCCTGTACGAATTCCGTCAGGTACACGGAATCATCGGCGAACAGGACGCGACCAGCCAGACCCGCCCTGGCGGCGTTGGACTGCACCAGCGCCTCGGCTGGCCGAGTGTTGAACGGTGCTCCACGCACCCCTGTGTCAATCTTGAGCACACCGGTTGAGCCATCTATTTGAACTTTATAGGTGCGGTTTGTGAGGCCGCCTTTCAGCTCACGCCAGGAGGCGCCCTCCCAGCCCGGTATGCCCGCCAATACATCGTCCGGCGTACGTGCCTCGCTCATGCTGATTGAGCACGCATGGATTTCGTCCAACTTAGCAGACCGAACGGAATCAGGATAACGTAAACAATGAACAGCATCGAGGTCAGTTCAAGACCTCGGGACCAGTAAATAATCACGGATGCGATATCGATCACCAACCAATACCACCAGTTTTCCAGAACCTTGCGCGCAACCAGAAAGGTGGCCCAGACGGCGAACCATGTCGTCAGGGAGTCGATATAGGGTAACGCTGCATCAGTTTCGGTTTGCAGTAGAAAGCCGCTTATCGCACTTGCGAAGACAATACCTGCAATCGCCATTGCATGAACGCGCAATGGCCAGATGACCACCGGCCGCCTGTGGCCATCGCTATTGCCCGTGCTCCAGACATGCCAGCCATAAATGGCCATGACGAAATAAAAACCATTGAGCAGCGATTCCATATAGAGCTTCGCCGCAATAAAAACACCGATGTATATTGCCGTGCTAATGCCAGCGAATAACCAGCACCAGATGTTTTGCCTGATTGCCAGCAGCAGGTAAGCAATTGCTGCGAGTACGGCAACAAACTCGGGCAGCGAGTATGCTCGTGCCTGCTCAAGTAGCTGCGCATATAACGACAAAGTGTCAGTTGACCGGGTTGTTGATAATCTTGATCGCGAAGACAGCGTGCGGATTGTTCTCGAATGTCGTGCAGATTTCCGCGTTCAGGATCGGCATCACAGTGTCAAAGTCCCCCCTAAGCTGCGTACTCATTCGATTTGTCTCAATCTCAATGCCGTCATGTGACTTTAGGCGCTCAATGACATCCTTGATCGGCGGAACAAAATCTTCATCAAGCGGATACAAACTGATATCGACTGCTATTTGCATAATCTAGAACCTCTTTTCAATGGTGACACCAATCTGGCGCGGGTCACCGAGACGCGTGTACAGAGTGTTCGGAAAGTCGGGAGGCTGGTTGCCAAAATAAAAGCCTCGCACAGCGTAATTCCTGTCAAATATATTTCGTGCCCAAACAGATAGCAGCCACTGATCTCCTGCGTAGCCAACTCGAGCATTGACCAGTTCATAGGCAGTGGACTTTTGGTCGTGACTGACGTCGAAGTAGAATGCGCCCTTCGCCGTCGCGTCGAGCCGCGCGAACATGCCGTTCGGATGTCGATAAACCATACCGGCGGCAACGGTATAGCGGGGTGCGTGTGCCTGATTGCGGCCACTCAGGTAATCCAGCGGCGGCAGGATGTTACCGAATGTCGCATCAAGAAGACCGACGTCGGCATAGAACTCCCACTGATCCTCCGGGAACCAGCGCAGCCCCGCCTCAACGCCGAATGTCTTGCCCTCATCGACATTGATGGTCGCAAATCCAAACGACGTCGGATCACCTGGATCCAGTTGGAATGACGTGCGTACCTGCTGATCCACTCGCCGGTGGTGAAACACCGACGCGTTGAGGCGCAACGTGTTGCGAAGTAGCGTGGCCTTGATGCCCGCTTCGATAGTCCAGAGTTCTTCCGCAGCAAAGTTTCTGACGTCTTGAGGCACATCGCCCAGATTGAAACCACCGGCCTTGTATCCTTTGGATAAGCTGGCAAATGCAGTCATAGTCTCGCCAAAATCATGGCTGATGCCCAACTCGCCACCCCACATGGTCTCCGCAGGCTTCGCTGCGACTCCGGCTGTATCAACATAGTCCGCTGTACGCCTTTCCACTCGCAACCCGAAGCTCAGCCGCGTTGCTGCGCCAAGATTGTGGTCAAGAAGTCCGAACAGCGCGACGTTGGTCGCTTCAAAATCACTGCCAAACGAGTCGTCAAGGCTGTCAGCAAAGTCATAGAAGGGATCGTAGTAGTCGCCGAGATTGAGCGTTGCAAGATCCTCGCGAAGATTCTGGATATAGAATCCAAACAGCCAGTCGGTCGTATTCGAAAACCAGCGTCCTGCATCGTTGGACGTCAGCCGAAACTCCTGGCTCATCGTCTTGCGGCTGCGCTCGCTCAACGAAACATAGTCGTAGGTCACTGGTGCCCAACTATCATCGTTGCCCCAGTCGGCGTCGAAGCTGAAGTCTATCTCCGAATCGGCCAACGCCGTAATCGACGTCAGTGTCATGAACCCTGGTCCCGACCATTCGACTCGCACCGATGCACCAAGGCTTTCCTGCGCGTCCCTGCCAGGCTTGTCCGACAACATCGTGTAGCTGTTGTCCAGCGAGAATGCGTCATAGCCATCGTCAATATTGCTGTACATCACAGCGACATTAACGTCCAGTACAGCGGACGGCTGTAAGCGCAGCCGCGCGCGCAACGTTGTTTCATCACGTCCGTTGGTGTCTTCGCGTCCCAGGTAAGTGTTGTCGCGATAACCGTTGGACTCGTGCTTCTGGGCGCTCACTCGAAACGTCGATGTCTCGCTGTCACCGGACGCGCCGCCGAATGCTGCGCCGACCGATATCGCGTTGTCCTGCCCGACCGTCAGCTGCACGCGCCCGTTGCGCTCCGCTGTGGGAACGGTCGAGCGCATATAGATCAAGCCGCCAAGCGCGTTCGCGCCATAACGACTCCCCTGGGATCCTCGCAGTATTTCGACAGACTGAATATCGAACAAGGTCGCTACGGTGCCGATACCGCTGAAATCGATATCGTCGATCAGGAAGCCGATAGAAGGATTTGGCGCACCCTGATATTGCTCGAGTTCGCCGACACCGCGTACCTGGAAATATCTTGCCCTGTGACCATCACCCGACCAGTTCAGGTTCGGCACGATGTTGACGAGTTCTTCGAAATGCTGCACAGCAGCAGCGGCGATGTCTTCCGCATCCATGACGCTGATACTCGATGGCAGTTTCGTAATCGACCGTGCACGGAAATCGGCCGTGACGATAATTTCGTCAATGCCCTCATCGGCGCCTGCCAATGACGGCAGCAAGATCGACAGTAGTACGGCAGTAAGCGACAAACTGGAATTGATGTGCACGACACCCTCCCTACGCCGGCATTACCCGGATCAGGTTCTAAGGGTTCCCGTCGTGCCAGACCACCTGGTCGATCAGCGGGTCTCAGGTCGCAATGACCACCCCTGTGATTAATGGCCAGTATACCTCTAGTGAGGGGACAGTGACCCTAGTTAGGGGGACAGTGACCCTAACTGTCTGTACAGAAATTACTGATCTCTCAGTTAGGGTCACTGTCCCCCTAACTTTTTGCGTGGATCAAGGCCCATCGAACGCGCGATTATCTCGCGCATGATCTCTGAGCTGCCGGCAAAAATTCGCGACACCCGCGCATTGGTAAACATGCGGCAAACCTTATACTCCTCCATGTAACCGTTGCCACCATGCAGTTGTACGCATTGATCGGTCACCCTGTCCTCGACCTCACTGCAGAAGAGTTTGGCCTTTGCCGCATCCTCTGCGGTCAGCTTGCCTGCGTTGTGTTCCATGACGCAGCGATCAATGAACACTTGCGCGACGTCGATCTCGGTCCTCATGTCGGCCATCTCGAAGCGTGTATGCTGAAACTCTGCGATTGTTTTTCCAAACGCCCTGCGTTCGTTAACATACTCCATCGTCGCATTGAAAGCCGCTTCCGAATTGGCAATGTATCCAATCGATCCAAGCAGCCTTTCCTCAACCAGAAAGTGCATTAGATGATAGAAGCCACGATTGAGTTCGCCCAGCAGATTTTCTTTCGGAAGTTTTACGTTGTCGAAAAATAATTCGGCCGTGTCCTGGCTTCTCAAGCCCATCTTCTTGAGATTCTTGCCGCGCTCGAATCCTTCCATACCGCGCTCAACGACAAATAAACTAAGGCCGCGTTGCGCCTCCGGGTTGGTTCTGGCGACGACGACGACAAGGTCGGCATTGATACCGTTTGAGATAAATGTCTTGGAGCCATTGAGCAGAAAATGGTCGCCCTTGTCTTCCGCTCTTGTACGAATAGCCGAAACATCGCTGCCCGCACCAGGCTCAGTGATCGCAATGGCCAGGATATGTTCGCCGGATATGCATTTGGGCAGCCAGCGCTGTTTTTGCTCTTCTGTTCCGAGTTCACCGATATAGGGCCCCACCAGCCGACTATGCAGGGTCATGTAGAAGCCCGCATCACCGTAATGTGCCATTTCCTCGATCAGGATTTGCTCGTAACGAAAATCGGCTACGCCGGCTCCGCCGTACTTTTCATCCGCCCACATAAGCAGCATGCCCTGCTCGCCGGCTTGCAGAAATGCCTCACGATCGACAATCCCTTGCGCATGCCAGCGATCACTGTGCGGTCCGATTTCGTTTTTGAAGAAATTACGCGCGGCATCACGAAACATCGCGTGTTCGTCGTTAAATATATTTCTGTCCATTGTCCTGCACCGAGATTCTTACCGACGACGCACTCACCAGTCGCCTTAATCGCCTTTGAAGTTGGCGTCACGTTTTTCAAAAAAAGCAGTTACGCCCTCTTTTGCGTCGTTTGAAGCACGCAACTGTTCCTGCACCTCTGCTTCCATATCGAAACAACTGGCCCAATCGTTGTCCATCGCATGACGCATGACTTTCTTGGTCGCAGCGAGTGACAACGGTGCACGTCTGCAAAGCTCCAGCCCCCAGGAAATCGCCGCATCGCGCAAGTCGTCGGCCGCAACAACTTTGTTCGCGATTCCGAGTTCCAGGCAACGAACCGCACCGATTCTCTCTGACTCAATACTTAACTGATAGGCCCGGTGGTAACCGAGTTGCTTGATCAACAGCCAATTCGCGCCACCGTCGGGCACCAGCGAAATTGTCGTAAATGGCGATAACAGAAAAGCGTCCTCTGCCATGATCAGGAGATCGGCGTGCAGCGCAAAGGACAAGCCGATGCCTGCTGCAAACCCCGGCACAGCGGCGATGACCGGTTTTGGAATTTGTGCAATCGCCTCCAGCACAGGGCGATATTCACACTGCAACTTTTCCTGAATGGTGCGCTCACCTTCGAGGCCCTGTTTCAGGTCGGCTCCGGCACTGAAAGCGCGACCTTCCCCCGTGAACACGATGACGCGAACAGATGTGTCTTGTTCTGCTCTTTGGAATGCTTGTAACAGGTCGTCACAGAGTTCGGGCGTAAAACCGTTCAGCGAATCCGGTCGATTCAGCGCGATTATCGCGACTCCATCCTGCTGTTCGTAATTGACCGTATCGCCCATTTAACGCCCCTACATGTTACGCCGGTATTCGCCGCCAACATCGTATAGCGCGGCGGAAATCTGCCCGAGGGAGTTGGTTTTGACGGTCTCCATCAACTCGGCGAACACGTTGTCGCGTTCTCTGGCGCTCGCTTGCAACCTGGCAAGTGCTGCGCTGCTTTCGTCCGCGTGAGCACTCTGAAATGCGCGCACATGGCTGATCTGATCCTGCTTTTCCGTCTCTGAAGAACGTATCAATTCGAGGTGATGCACCTCATCCTCCTGCCCTTCCTTCGGCAGGAACATGTTCACGCCCACCAATGGCAACGAACCGTCGTGTTTCTGGCTTTCGTAATAGAGACTCTCTTCCTGAATTTTTCCGCGTTGATACATCGTATCCATGGCGCCCAATACACCGCCGCGTTCGGAAATGCGCTCAAATTCCTGGTATACCGCCTCTTCGACCAGGTCAGTCAGTTCGTCGATAATGAATGAGCCCTGCCACGGATTTTCACAATAATAAAGGCCCAGTTCGCGTGAAATAACCAGCTGAATTGCGACCGCCCGTCGCACCGATTGTTCGGTCGGCGTGGTGATCGCTTCGTCAAACGCATTGGTATGCAGGCTGTTGCAGTTGTCGAACATGGCATAAAGCGCCTGCAGCGTCGTGCGGATATCATTAAAACTGATTTCCTGTGCGTGCAGGCTGCGGCCCGATGTCTGTACGTGGTACTTGAGCATCTGTGATCGTGCACTGGCGCCGTAACGCTCCCGCATGGCGCGTGCCCAAATGCGCCGTGCCACGCGGCCGATAACCGGGTATTCGGGATCCATGCCGTTCGAGAAGAAAAAGCTCAGGTTCGGCGCGAAGTCATCAATATTCATGCCGCGCGCGAGATAGTACTCGACGATCGTGAAGCCGTTCGACAGGGTGAACGCCAACTGGCTGATCGGGTTCGCACCAGCTTCGGCGATGTGGTAGCCACTGATCGAAATACTGTAGTAGTTGCGTATCTTGTTTTCGATAAAGTACTGCTGCATATCACCCATCATCTTCATGGCGAATTCGGTCGAGAATATACAAGTATTCTGCGCCTGGTCCTCTTTCAGAATGTCCGCCTGAACCGTGCCGCGCACGATGGCGAGTGTATCGTTCTTGATGCGTGCATAAACTTGCGGGGCAACGACCTTGTCACCCGATATCCCGAGCAGAGCCAGCCCCAGGCCATCATTGCCAGGAGGTAAATCGCCTTCGTATTCGGGTTGCATGCGCCCTTTGAAATACGCATCGATCGTCGTTTTTGCCTCGTCCCAGGCGCCCGTTTCACGCAGATGTTTTTCAATTTGCTGATCCACAGCCGTGTTCATGAAAAACGCGAGCATCATCGGCGCTGGTCCGTTTATGGTCATGGAGACCGATGTCGTTGGGTCGCACAGATCAAAACCTGAATACAGTTTCTTCATATCATCGACGGTCGCGATCGACACGCCAGAGTTGCCAACCTTGCCGTAAATATCAGGGCGCTCGTGTGGGTCTTCGCCATACAAGGTTACAGAATCGAACGCAGTCGAAAGTCGTGCTGTCGGCTGACCTTGCGACAGGTAATGGAATCGCCGGTTCGTTCTTTCAGGTGTGCCTTCGCCCGCGAACATGCGCGTAGGGTCTTCACCGTGACGTCGATACGGGTATACACCGCCCGTGTATGGATACGCGCCCGGGAGGTTTTCCTTGCTCAAGAAGCTCAGCAACTCACCCCAGTCCTTGTAGTCCGGCGCCGCTATCTTTGGAATTTTCTGGTGGCTCAGACTTTCGCGGTAGTTATTGCCCGTGATCTGCCGCCCGCGCACCGTGTAAGTGTACTGATCCGACTTCACCCCGGCTTTGCGCGACGGCCACTCCCGCAGCAACTGAATCGACTCTGGCGATAAATCGGATATCGCTTCCTGGTAGCGTTGTCGCAGAACTTGCAAAGTCCTGTCGTCGTCGCACAGATCGTCACTCTTGTATAACTCGAGTTCACCCGGCAAGGCTGGATCCTCAAGCAATTTTAGCGACTCGTAAATGTGCTGCGCGCGGCTCGCGATGTCCGACTGCGTATCGACGTCGTGATTGATATCACGGCCTTGTTCTGCGATCTCAGCAAGATAGCGAATGCGCGCACCGGGAATAATCGCGGTCGATCGCGGCTCCTTGTTGCTGGTATCGATGTCCGGCAGCCATTGTTCTGCTTTCAGTTCGACCTTTGCCACGAGTAATCTGCAAAGTTCCTTGAACATCCAGCTGATGCCCGGATCGTTGAACTGACTCGCGATGGTCGGAAACACAGGGATATCGTCGGCGGCTACATTAAACGCCACATGATTGCGTTGCCACTGTTTGCGCACATCACGTAGTGCATCTTCCGCACCACGCTTGTCGTATTTGTTCAGGACGATTAGATCGGCAAAATCGATCATGTCGATTTTCTCAAGCTGGCTCGCCGCGCCGTACTCGCTTGTCATGACGTAAACCGAAAAATCAACCATGTCGACGATTTCGCTGTCGCTTTGCCCAATGCCCGCCGTTTCGACGATAACGAGATCGAATCCCAGCGATTTGAGATACGCAATGTGATCACCCAGCATCTCGCTTGTCGCGAGATGCTGCCGCCGCGTCGCGATAGAGCGCATGTAGATGCGCTCCGAACGCAGCGAATTCATGCGAATACGATCGCCGAGCAATGCCCCGCCAGTCCGCCGTCGGGTCGGGTCGACAGCCAGCACCGCAATGCGCATGTCCGGAAAGCACGCCAGGAATCGATTCAGGATTTCATCGGTTACGCTGCTCTTGCCGGCACCGCCGGTTCCCGTAATGCCGATAACCGGCACCCGTCCTGCCTGCACCTGCCATTGCTTGCGCAATTTGCCCAGTTGCGCTTCGCTAAAAACGCCTTCCTCGATTGCAGATATGGTTGCTGCTATGTGAGTCACGTCATCACTAACGACTGCACCCGGGACAATTGACGCCCGACGCTGCGCAGCCGTGCGCTCCACCAGGTCGCGAATCATCGCTTCGAGCCCCAGTTTCATGCCATCGTGCGGATGGTAGATCCGCTCGACGCCGTACTCCATTAGCCCCTTGATTTCGTCCGGCGTTATGGTGCCGCCGCCGCCGCCGAACACCTTGATGTGTCCGGCGCCGAGCTCCTTCAATTTGTCGATCATGTAGCGAAAAAATTCGTTATGGCCACCCTGATAAGAACTGATGGCGATACCGTCTGCGTCCTCCTGGACGGCGGCGCGTACAATATCATCGACGCTACGATTGTGACCGAGATGAATGACCTCGGCACCCTGCGCCTGGATCAGTCTCCGCATGATATTGATCGCCGCATCATGGCCATCGAACAGAGAAGCAGCGGTAATAAAACGCAGTGGCGCGGCGCGAGCCTTGCTCGACGCGCCTGGCAGGTCGCTGGCCGCGGTATTCATTGAGAAAAGTCCTTTAAAATCAGGAATTTGATTAAAGCAGGATTCTGATTTCGACTAAATTAGTGCAGAACTACGCAGAACTCAAGTACCTTACTTGTAGTAGTTTCAGGAGGCAAATCAAGACAATGACTGCGCGCCTCAATCAGGATACGCGGCGACTTTCTCTTTGACCAGGCGTTCGAGGTCGTCCAGGTCAATTTTTTCCGGGTCGCTGCCCAGTTCGGGAAATTGACCCGTTTCCAGTAACAGCTGCACACGAGCCAGCAAGCGACGATTGATGCGACCGTAGTAACCAGATCCTGTACTGGTAACACCGGTGCCGCGTGTTTCAATGACGGTCATCGGGCTACTGGTGTTTTTCAGACGTGAGCCGGTTCTCGGCTGCAATTCTCGTTGATTTTTTTTGATGGACCCCAGCAATACCGCCAGATCACAATATTCGCGCCGCAGTTCTGCATATATGGCATTCGCTCGCTGGATTTCATCATCGATCAGGCTGCGCTGCAGCCGGTTGCGAACGGCCACAAATTCCGGCGTATCGCGTTCCGCGGCCAGCCGATACCAGGCATACGCCGCGCTGTGGTCTTCGCCCACACCCAGACCTGTCAGCAGCATGTAGCCAACCATGTATTGCGCATACTTGTCGCCCAGCGGGACGAGCTCATTTCGATAGATGAAAAAGGCGCGGTCGAACTTGGCCGCATCGAACAGATCGTCCACCTTGTTTTGCACGGCGAGAGTTCGCCTGTCGGGAAAGTCGGCCGACAAACCCGATGCGCGCTGTGCATTGGCTGAATACGCCAGCAAAGCAAGTAGCGCTATCCACAGGGCTGTCTGAGGTCTGATCACTGCCAATACCGTTCTGTTCGAATCACTGCCTGTTTGGAGTGCTGGCATCGTCGCAAAGTTCCGATGCAATTCCTGGTTCGTGACGTGCATCAGTCTTTGAACTCAGGTTTCCTTTTAGCGAGGTTAGCGCGCACTGCCTCAAGCTGGTTTTCGCTACCGATTATGCCACCCTGGAGCTCTGCCTCCAGCGCCAGCGCCGCGGCCTCCGACAATTGCCATGCCCCATTGATCAGTGCTTTCACGCCACGTATCGCCTGCGGCGACTTTTGCGCACAATCCCGCGCAAAACTGCGCGCCTTTGCCAGAGGATCATCCGCAATCGCAGTGACAATACCCATTGCCAGCGCCTCGTCCGCACTGAATACACGACCTGACCAGGCCAATTCCTTGGCACAATCCGGCGTCACCAAATGCCTCAGTGTCGTGCTAATGGCCATGTCCGGGATCAGGCCCCATTTCGATTCCATTATTGACATCTGCGCATCGGGAGCCGCGTAGCGAATATCCGCGCCCAGCGCGATTTGCAGGCCGCCGCCAAACGTGACGCCCGTGACAGCGCATATGACGGGCACCGGCAACTCGCGCCAGGCATACGCGGCACGCTGGAATACATTTGCGGCTGAGGGCGCTATCGGCGAACGCAGCGCTGCGCCAAAATCGGTATCGGTATCGGAAAGAACATCGAGATCGATACCTGCGCAGAAATTTGCGCCAGCACCGCACAGAACGACGGCCCGAATGTTGGCGTCCGCTGCCACCTGGTCGGCAGCTTCGCCCAGAGCTGCAAACATCCGCATATCAAGCGCGTTGTGTTTTTCGGCGCGATTCAGCATCACCTCAGCCACGTGCGCGTCGACACTGACGATTATTCGATCAGTCACGAAAGCATCCCTGGATCAGACCGTCAGCGTACATTTGCCGTTGCGCAGAACCACGCTATTGCGGCCCTTCACTGTGCAACGGAACGAGATAACATTTCCGTCCTGCCACATATCGGTCCTAATCGTGTCGCCGGGCAGAACCGGTGCTGAGAAGCGCGCCTCAAAGCCTGCGATTAGCGTGTAATCGTAGTCACAGATCGTCTTGAGAATGGCGTGGCAGGCGATGCCGTAGGTGCACATGCCGTGAAGAATCGGCGCCGCAAAGCCGGCTTTCGCGGCTAACGCGGAATCGACGTGTAATGGATTGCGATCTCCCGTCAGGCGGAACAGCAACGCCTGATCCTTGCGCGTCTCAAAATCACAACTCAAATCAGGTTCGCGGCGTGGCGCGCGGTGTGGTTTGGGCCCTTTGCCCATAGGGCCACCGAATCCACCGTCTCCCCTGGCCATCACGGTACTGCCCAATGTAAACAGTACCGTGTCATCGCTGGCAAGCCTGCCCTCGGCCTCAAACAGGATCACCGCGCCATTGCGCGGTCCCCAGTCGAACGCGCCGACGATACGTTTGTTGATGAGCAGGTCTGCAGCGGCTGGCAACGGCCGATACAAGTGCATGCGCTGCTCTGAATGCAATACCTGGCTGAAGTCCCAGCCAAGGTCGGGAGGGAACATGTCTGGCACGAGCACCGACGCAAACGTCGGCACCGTTCGCAATGGCGTGCCGTGCTCGTACACGTAAGGCAACTCCTTCGGGCCCAGAGGGTGGCGACCCAGGCCTACGCTCAGCGCATAGAGGATGGACTCCGTGTCTGAATAACTTAATGGCAGATCGACGACTGTTGTCGCCATGACCTCATCGTATATCAACGTCATGATTCATCCATGTATTTCAACCCTATCTCTGCCAGAGGTCGAACAGACTGCACAGCGAGCTCAGCGTGGTCGCTGCTTGCGGTTCCGTCCCTCACACGACCGGCAATGCCCTGCAGGATAGCGGCAAGCCGGAAGAAATTGAATGCCGAATAAAAATTTCGGTTGGGAATCCCTCCACTACGGCCTGTTTGCCGGCAGTAGCGTTCGATGTAGGCCTCCTCATCGGGAATGCCGAGCTCGGCGAGCGGCATCCCGAGCAGACCTACGGAGCCAATGCCAATTTTCGGCATCTGCCAGGACATCAGGTGATAGGTAAAATCGGCAAGTGGATGGCCAAGTGTCGACAGCTCCCAGTCCAGCACGGCCAATACTCTGGGCTCCGTCGGATGCAGGATCATGTTATCGAGACGATAATCTCCATGAACGATCGTTACCGAGTCATCTGCGGGAATATTCTCCGGCAACCAGCGGATCAGAGCATTCATTGCATCGACGACGCCGGTTTCAGATGCACGGTACTGACCCGACCATCTTGAAATTTGCCTGGAGAAATAGTTTCCCGGCTTGCCGTAGTCAGCGAGTCCCAAGCCTGAATAATCAAGATTATGCAGTTTGGCAATTGTGTCGTTTGTCTCGTCATAAATGGCGCTGCGTGCCGCGCGATCGAGATCAGGCATGTCCAGATCCCAGAATACTCGTCCTGCAATGAATTCCATTACGAAGAATATAGTGCCAATGACGTCGCCATCTTCACAGAGCAGGTACGGCCGAGGCACGGGAAACCCCGTCGCATACAAGGCGCTGATAATCCGAAACTCTCTGTCCACAGCGTGAGCAGACTTCAGGAGTTTGCCGGGCGGCTTGCGTCGCAACACGTATCGTCCGGACTGTGCTTCGAGCAAGTAGGTCGGATTCGACTGGCCGCCTTTGAACTGGCGTATGGACAGCAGAGCTCGAAAGCCTTCCAGGTGCGAGATCAAATATGTTTCGAGCCTGCCCGTGTCAATTCGATGCGCTGTGCGCACCTCTCGTAACCCTGTGTTTTGTTCCTGCCGTTCGCTCATGCGGCAGATTGTACATGGCCCTACATGCGAAAAATGCCGAACGGCGTTTCATCGCCCCGGGGATGATTCATCGCTGCGGACAGTCCGTGCGCAAGAACTGTCCGAGTGTCTACAGGGTCAATGACGCCGTCATCCCAGAGCCGCGCACTGGCATAAAACGGTTCTCCCTGATGCTCGTACTGCTGGCGTATTGCTTCCTCGAAGTCTTGCTTGTCTTTCTCGGACCAGTTCTCGCCGCGTGCGTCGAAGCCGTCCTGTTTTATCGTGGACAGCACGAGTGCCGCCTGTTCGCCACCCATAACCGAAATCCGTGCGTTCGGCCACATCCACATGAAGTTCGGACTGTAAGCACGCCCACACATCGCATAATTGCCCGCACCGAACGAACCGCCAATGATAATTGTAAATTTGGGTACGCTGGCGGTGGCCACCGCGTTGACCATCTTCGCTCCGTCCTTAGCGACTCCTGCATGCTCCACGCGTTTGCCGACCATGAAACCGGTGATGTTTTGCAGAAACAGCAGCGGAATGCCACGACGGCTGCACAGCTGAATGAAATGGGCGCCCTTTTGCGCCGACTCAGGAAACAATATGCCGTTGTTGGCAATCACTCCGACAGGGTAGCCGTCTACATGTGCGAACCCGCACACCAATGTTGCACCGTAGAGTTTCTTGAATTCCTGAAACTCCGAAGCATCGACAATGCGTGCGATAACCTCGCGGACGTCGTATGGGTAGCGGTACTCCCGAGAAACGATTCCGTATATATCCTCCGGCGCATACTCAGGATCCACTGATTTTTGCCGCACGACGCTGCATTCTCGTTTGACGTTCAGGTTTGCGACGATGTCGCGCGCGATATTCAATGCATGCGCATCATCATCGGCGAGATGATCCGTTACGCCGGAAATTCGCGAATGAACGCTACCGCCGCCCAGCTCCTCGGCATCGACGATTTCGCCCGTCGCGGCTTTCACCAACGGCGGTCCGCCAAGAAATATCGTGCCCTGATTGCGCACGATGATCGACTCGTCGCACATCGCGGGCACATACGCCCCGCCCGCCGTGCACGAACCCATGACAAGCGCAATCTGCGGGATTCCCAGTGCTGAAAGTCGCGCCTGGTTGTAAAAAATCCGCCCAAAATGATCTCGGTCAGGAAACACCTCGTCCTGGCGCGGCAGAAATGCGCCACCGGAATCGACGAGATAGATACACGGCAGACGATTTTGTTCGGCGATCTCCTGCGCACGCAAGTGTTTTTTGACAGTCAGGGGATAATAGGTGCCGCCTTTCACCGTCGCATCGTTGGCAACTATCATGCACTCGGTACCGTGTATGCGACCGATTCCGGTCACTATGCCCGCACTCGGCACATCGTCGCTGTAGACACGCCAGGCTGCCTGTCGACCAAGTTCAAGAAAATGCGCATCATCATCAAGCAGCGCTGCAATGCGATCGCGGGCAAGCAGTTTGCCGCGCGCCAGGTGCTTATCGCGCGAGCGCTCCGGCCCGCCCTGCATTACGTAGTCGTCGATTTTCCGGAGTTCTTTGACGTACCGGGTATGCGCCGCCGTGTTTTTTTTGAATTCATCCGAGGAACGATCGACTTTCGATTGGATTACAGGCATACGACTATTCTTATTCCTTTGCCACCGCACCTATCGCGTCGCGTTAAACAGCTCGCGGCCAATTAGCATACGCCTGATCTCACTGGTTCCGGCCCCTATTTCATATAACTTCGCGTCTCGCCAGAGCCGCCCGGCAGGAAACTCATTGATATAACCATTGCCGCCGAGTGACTGAATCGCTTCACCCGCCATCCAGGTCGCCTTTTCTGCAGCGACCAGAATACAGCCCGCCGCATCGAAACGCGTGGCCTGTTGACGGTCACACGCGCTGGCCACGGCGTACACATAGGAGCGGCAGGAGTTCATGGCGGTGTACATGTCAGCAATTTTTCCCTGCATGAGCTGAAATTCGCCGATGGCCTGCCCAAACTGCTTGCGATCATGAATGTAAGGCATGACGAGGTCCATACACGCCGCCATGATACCCAGCGGGCCGCCGGCAAGAACAACCCGCTCATAGTCCAGACCACTCATCAGGATCGCAGCACCCTTGCCCTCCTCTGCGATCAGGTTCCCGGCCGGTACGCGACAATCCTGCAGCAGGACTTCACTCGTATCCGAGCCGCGCATACCCAGTTTATCGAGCTCTTGCGCGGTCGAAAATCCTGGCGTGCCACGCTCAATAATAAACGCGCTGATATTGCCCTTCGTTGCTTTAGTGTCAGTCTTTGCATAGACAATCATGACATCTGCGCTCGGCGCGTTTGTGATCCACATTTTCGAACCGTTCAACACGTACTCATCTCCATCAAGGACGGCGGTGGTACGCATTGCCATGACATCGGAGCCGGCACTCGCTTCACTCATCGCAAGCGCACCCAGATGTTCACCAGAAATCAGTTTGGGCAGGTAGGTCTGCTTTTGCTCTTCGGTGCCCCAACGACGAATCTGGTTGACGCAGAGGTTCGAATGCGCGCCGTAAGACAGACCGACTGCGGCAGACGCACGACTTATTTCCTCCATGGCGATTACGTGAGCCAGGTAGCCGAGTTCTGAACCGCCGTAGGCTTCCTCAACGGTAATTCCCAACAGGCCAAGCGCACCAAGTTCGGGCCACAGCTCACGCGGAAATGTATTGCTGGCGTCAATGTCCGCAGCAATCGGCGCTATGCGGTCATTGGCAAAGCTGCGCACGGATGCACGCAACATATCCAGATCTTCGCCCTGCCCAAAATCGAATTCGAACATTGAATCTTCCACAAATAGACAACAACCGACTATTGTCGACGTTGTTTCAGCGAATCGGAATACCCTCTGAAGGGTACTTCTGCCGAACTTCAGGACTCGGACAAAGCGTCAATGAATCTGGAGAACAGCTGGTATTGCGAGGTGATGCCAAGTTTGCCGAACAGGTTTCTCTTATGAACCATTACCGTACCGGGCGCGATACCCAGCTCTCGTGCGATGGACTTCGAGGAATGCCCACGCAAAAGCAGCTGTGTAATTTCCCGTTCGCGTTGCGTCAACGTGGTCTCACCAAAATTCTCAAAACAAGTCGTCAGGCGCTGGTGCATACCCTGATTGCGACTGTCGCTTGGCCGGTGTCCGGAAAATCCGTCCCACACCTTCTGCATGGCGGACCTGATGATCGGCTCAATCAGGCGCAAGCGATTCAGCTCGGACCGCGAAAAACGCTTTTCCATCCGTCCTACGACCATTACCACGGTACTGACAGGCGATATACCCAGCAGAAAATCCATTTCGTCGACCAGGTGGGTACGTTCACGATATTGACGAAAATATTCGCTGGAATGAAAGCGATCGGGGGTCGTATCTCGAAAACGGCACATGGACGGTTTTGCGTCGCTCAACGCCAGTTGGTACAGCGGGTCGAGCAAGTAAGGCCCCGCGAGATATCGGTCCAGATAATGACGTTCGCTCGTCGGCGCCAGTGAGTGATGCAAGACATCCGGCGGAGCGTCCTTGTGAAAAGCAAGCAAGCCAGTGCCACTGTTCGTGACTGTGAGGCAAATCAGCGAGACCAGTCTCTCTGCGGCAGGCTGGCCGTCTTCGCTCGCAATCAAGTCGGCAACCGCCATCAGCCAGTCCGCCTTGTCAAAGCGCAATTTCAAAGCCCTTCCCAATTTGCTTCAAGGTTGATACAGAGCAGCAGTCGCGCCACTCGGATCTTCGATAACACAAAATCTTCCGCCTGCCAGCTCGCGCGGTTCAATAATCAGCTTGCCGCCCTTTTCTGTACAAATCACTGCACTGGCTTCTACATCCGCAACAATAATGTAGATGAGCCAACCGCCCGGCAAATCTGCATTACTGCCACGTGAATGACATATGCCCGATATCTCTTCACCGTTTGCCGGCATTTTCATCGTGTAGTCAGTGTATTCGCCCATGCTGACCGCATTGCTTTCCCAGCCAACGACCTCCTGATAAAAGTCGTGCAGTCCGTCCGCATTGTCGACAGTAATATCTATCCAGCCTACCTTGCCAACCTGGCTTTCATCGGACATCAAAATCTCCTTCGCTACCCTTTCATTGGGTCTTAGAACGACGTCAGAAACGACGCCGCGTTGCCGCCAATGGGACCTGCGCCCGACTGCGCGCTACGCAGATATTCCGGTCCTACTGGGTAATCTCCGGGTTGTGGGTTGTAAACACGGGATACACGATTGCAGTGGTACAACTTCAGTTGCGGCCAGAACGGAATCACGTATGTCGGATCGTCGCCAGTCATCTCGTAATGCAGTGCCGGCAAGCGATAGAAGGGCAAGTTAATGTTTGCATGATGCGCATTGTGATAGCCGAAATTCAATGTCAGGTAATTCAATTTTGGAAAACGCAGTGAAATGAGATTACTGAAGGTGTGCGCCTGCTCCCATACCGTATCGCCTTTGTGCGACGACTGGGTGTATTCGAATAGTGTGGTCGTATACGGATAGTCATGCTGCACGCTATCCATAAAGCGCAATACATGCATCATGAGCAAGTATGCGATGACATAAAGCAGCGCCACTTTTGGCAGCAGAATTGCGACAGTCAGGAAAATGCTGCCGCGAATAATAATGACGACAACATTGCGCGCTCTTTGTTTGCGGCGCTGTGGAATGACAAATGATGTCAACACCATGACGCCATGCATTAGCAAATCGTGGGCCGGAATGTAAAACCACTCCAGAAAGCGAATGCTTGAGGTAAGCGCCGGTCGCGCTGCAAAGAACTCGTCGTAGCCGAACCAGACAAGGTCGCCATTGTCCACATGGTGACGAAAATGCTTGTAGCGCATGTCTTCGTAGGTGCCGTACGCCGCACCGCACAGCCAACTCATGAAACGACCCAGTACGGCGTTGTGGCGGCTATGGTGGAAAATGAGATTGTGACCACATTCGTGGATCAGATAGGCCGCAATCGTCATTGCGTGTGCCAGCAATAGCGTCGATGCTGCGTTTACGAGGCCAGACTCATGCGTGAGTCCCGCGATTCCCAGGATGTAGCCAAGAACAGCATAAGCGACCGTGCCACCGTAGTACGGCAAAGCCAGATTATCTTTGAGGAGACCCGAAGTCGTCGCCATGACATTCTCACCGATCAGAGCTTGCCTAGTTGTACACATAGACCATGCGTATTGCTAGCATACGCCTGGCAACCAGACTGGGGAATCAATGAATGAAACTTGTCACCGCTATTGTCAAACCGTTTCGCCTGGACGACGTGCGCAACGCATTGAGCGAAGTAGGAATTCAGGGTATGACCGTCAGTGAGGTTAAGGGCTTTGGACGCCAGCGCGGGCATACTGAATTGTATCGCGGTGCTGAGTATGTTGTTGATTTTCTTCCAAAAGCGAAAATCGAGGTCGCGGTATCGGACGATATCGTCGATCGCGTCGTAGAGGCTGTTATCGATGCCGCCAAGACCGGCAAAGTCGGTGACGGCAAAATATTCGTTACGAGTATTGAGCAAGTCTGGCGAATTCGAACCGGAGAAACGGGCGACAACGCCCTTTAGAGAGTACCGGCGACTCGAAGCAAACGATGGCCGCCAAGGCCATCGTTGCCAACATTGGCCGGAATATCGACTCAGGCGTCCTTAGAACAAAAGGCGTTCAGCTTGTTGCCATCCAGGTCGCGGAAGTAGCCGGCGTAAAACCCTTCGAATCGCTGCCCGGGCGGCCCCTCGTCCGTGCCACCCAAGGCGATCGCCTTGGCGTAGAAAGCATCCACTTTCTCCGTAGTGTCCAACATGATCGCAACCATCGTGCCATTACCGACGCTGGCAGTGTTGCCGTCGAAGGGTTTGGTAATCGACATGGCTGATCCCGTCGACCCGGCTGACCACGCGATGAACGTATCGCTCTCCATCATCCGCTTTGCCCCAATCGTCGCGAACAGTTCATCGTAAAACTTCGCCGCCTCGTCTAACTTGTTGGTCCCCAGCGTTACGTATCCAATCATGACTGTCTCTAGTTAATCGGTCGCGGTCGCTCCGTCGAGCGCCGTTTTCCATGCACTAAGCTTACCCGAGAATGGCATCGCGGCGTAGGCTGGGCTGGTTGAGGGCAGTACCTTGCACGCGATGTGTTGCAGCAAGCCATCCTCGTCCTCCATGCGCACAAATTTCCTGAATAGCTGTTGTGCTTTCTGACCGTTAAATACGATCAGGCAAATATCCGCGTGCACCGCCAGGAACCGGGCGAAGTCATTGGCGATCGCGGTTTCAGTTTGAATACTCGCATCCAGACTGCCTGGCCGAACAGAGCCGGCCAGCACGTCCCACAACGCGATCCTGTGCTCAATCAAACGAGCACATCGCTCCTTGTAACTTCCGTCGATGCCGTACAGGCTACTCATGATTTTCCAGAACGCGTTTTGCGGATGTGCATAATACTGGCCTGCATCGATGGAACGTTGCCCCGGCAGGCTGCCAAGTATCAGAACCGTGGCATCGGCACGTGCGATCAGCGGAAAGCCGTCAGACCTCGCCATGCAAATAGGCCTTGCGACAGATCTCTGGAAACTTCTCAATTGCATAGCGCAACATCGTTCGCGGCATTTTCCGGTAATGCCGGCGCAAGAACCGTTCCTCCACTTCGCGGTCCCTGTTGCCGATTTCCCTGAGCATCCAGCCAACAACCTTATGTATCAGGTCGTGCTCGTCGTCACGCAACAGGGCTGCGAGCTTTAGCGTATCGCGATAATCACCCTGGCGAATGTAATGGTAGGTCGCCATCATGGCGATACGCCGGTCCCAAAGCGATTTCGAGCGCGCGAGATCGTACAGTGTATCGCGCGATCTGCTTTCCAGGTGCGGGCCTACGATCAAATGCGCCGAACTATCAACGATGTCCCAATTATTGATGTATTGACGATGGGTCATGTATTGCTCATACAGCGCCTCTTGCTCCTCGCATGAGCCGCGTTTGTACTGGTCCACCATCAGCAGCGTGGCAAAAAGTCGCTCTTCATGCCACGGCGATCGCAAGAGAGAGTTGATTGCACGTTTTGGTGCATCACGAAATTTCTTTACCTGCAGACGGACAACGGGCACGCGAATACCGAGGAATCGGTCTCCCTCACCGTATTCGCCTTTTCCCGACTTGAAAAAACGCGCGGAGTGTTGGGCAATCTCTTTGTCGGCCAAGGCCCGCAACGATGCGCGCATCCTGGCTGCGCTAAGTTCGCTAGTAGCCACGCTCGGGGCTCACCACATTCAGTAAACGCTCGCCCGCCGCATAGCGGCGCAGGTTTTCCTTTGCCAGGGCAAAATGACGATCACGTTCGCCGCCAACGCCTGCAACATGTGGCGTGATGATGACATTCTCAAGCTGCCACAATGGATGACCTGCCGGTAACGGCTCGGGCTCGGTGACATCCAAGCCGGCGCCACCCAGATGACCTGACGTCAATGCGGCAGTTAAAGCGGCGGTATCCACGGTTGCACCGCGTCCTACGTTGATGAAAAAGGCACCTGTTTTCGTCGCTGCAAAAAACTCTTCGTCCAACAGACCGCGTGTGGTCTCGGTCAACGGCAGCGCATTGATGATCACATCAGCCTCGCCTGCCAGTTGCAATAATTCGGACGACAAGCCGACGTAGTCAACAAAGTCGGGGCCTTCACGGCTGCTATTACGGGTCGCGACAACACGCATACCCAGCGCCGCGCCGCGTTTTGCTGCGGCCGTGCCTATTCCGCCTAACCCGACCACTAACAATGTCTTGCCTGCTACCGGCATCATGGACGACACCAGCGTCGCGTCGTCCATCCATTCTCCACTGTCCATGCTCCTGGCGAATGACGGTAGCTGACGCGTCAAGGAAAGCATCATCGCTATCGCATGTTCAGCGATGACCGGCGACGATATTTTTTGCATGTTGGTCAGAACGACGCTGCCGTTTGCGATCGCTTCGACCGCGAGACAACGCTCAGCGCCTGCCCAATAAATCTGCACCCAGACTAGATCCCGCACCGCAGCAACAAGCTCCTCGCTGCAAAAGCCAACAATCGCGTCAACATCGGCCACTTGTCCAAGGGCTTCAGTGGTCGAGCGCACCACGACGAACTCGGTATCGGGCATGGCCTGGCTCAATGATTCCATCTCATCAGCGACGGGTCGAATCAGAATCTTGTTCGCACCACTCCAGTTG
>JACZTO010000071.1 GCA_022573655.1 Pseudomonadota bacterium | reverse complement strand
ACCCTTCCGCTGTGTGCTCGTGAGTGCGGATCGCAGAGTAGACGGTCAGGTGCAAGCCGAGTTTCTCCTGGTCCAGCAACGTCACACGCGCGCCGACGATACCCTCGTCTTCAAGTATCTGGATGCGGCGCCAACATGCCGATTTTGAAAGGCCTACATGCTCGGCCAGTTCCGCCACCGTCAGGGTTGCGTCATCCTGTATGGCGGCCAATATGGCTTTGTCCTTGCGATCCACTTTCGACACTCCAATCTAATAAATGACGGTTCTATAGCACTTTATCCCATTATTTGGCATTTGTATCGAATATTATTCGATTTATTGTCACTTTTGACGAATATTTGAAACCCCGTTTCGCTGCGAATTCGTTACACTCTTTGCTGTACTCCAGGCATGGAGTAACAACCGCTCGGGGCTGACGCTATCAACAATCGAATCATTTTCGGGACACTCTTTGCCGCGTTCGTCGTGTATACATTTCAGATATACACCAGTGGCACCGACGTAAAACACATCATGCCCATAAGCGATACGGCACGTCACGGACAGCAGCTGTATCAGGATAATAACTGTGTTGCTTGCCACCAGTTTTACGGTCTTGGCGGCTACATGGGCCCGGATCTTACGAATGTGATTTCGAACAGGGGCGAGCCCTATGCGCGTGCATTCATAACCGCCGGCAGTGCAAGAATGCCTAATTTTGGTTTGAGTACGGCGGAGATTGACGCACTACTCACCTTCCTTGCGTTCGTTGACCAGACTGGCACCTATCCCCTCGAGAATTACAGCGTGAGTTGGATCGGCTCTGTCGCGCAGGTGGATGACCCACAATGATATCTGACGACCCTTCTTTCGGCGGTCTGCGATTCATGCAACTGGGGATGGTCGCGCTGGCCATCGGCATGCTGTTCGGCGTCATCGGCGGTTTTCAGTTTCTGTTTCCGGAGTTTCTGCAAGAGCTGCTGTTTACCAAGACTCGGCCGATGCACGTGTCGATGGTCATCGCCTCGATCTTTCTTATTGCAATCGGTGGAATCTATTTCTACCTGCCTCGGCAGTGCAAGCTAGCGTTATTTTCCGTGCGCGCCGTTAGCTGGCACTACTGGATTTTTCTCACGACCGGGCTCGCCATAATCGCATGCTACTTATCGGGAAAGTTCGGCGGGCGAGAGTACTTTGAGTTTCCACCCATTCTCAGTCTGCCGATCTTCCTTAGCTGGATAATGTTTGGCGTGAACTACTTCAAAACGGTACGCCAGGACAAGAAACCATGGCCAGTCTATTACTGGATGTGGGGCACCGGCATCGTGTTCTTTTTCATCACGTACACAGAATCGCACCTCTGGCTGATTCCCTATTTCCGCGACAACATGGTTCGGGAAATAATGGTGCAGTGGAAGTCTTACGGGGCACTGACCGGATCATGGAACATGCTGGTCTACGGTACGGCATTGTATATTGCGACCCGGATCAGCGGCTGCGATAAGTATGCGCGCTCCAAACTTGCGTTCAGTCTGTACTTTCTCGGCCTCTTCAACCTGATGTTTGGTTGGGCGCACCACACGTACTTTGTACCGTCCGAGACCTGGATCCGCACGTTCGCCTACTTCGTCAGCATGACCGAGTTGTACATTTTCGGCAAGATCATCTGGGACTGGCGCTCGTCTCTTGAGGATTGGCAGAAGAATCGGTACTGCAACGCCTACCGGTTTTTGATCGCGGCGGACATCTGGGTGTTCGTCAACCTGGGCCTCGCGTTGATCATCTCAGTGCCTGCTTTCAATCTATTTACACATGGCACACACATCACCGTGGCTCATGCCATGGGTAGCACGATCGGCATCAATATGATGGTTCTGCTTGCGTCTGTCTTCTACGTCATTCGCGAGGAATTGCCGAACGAGGTGCACGCCAACTGTTCGCGCCAACTACGTTTTGGCTTCTGGACTGCGAACATTTCGCTTGCTGTATTTTTCTCGGCATTGATTCTGGCCGGTATTGGCAAGGGCGTTTATGACGGGGCGTCGTTCCAGGAAATGATGACGGGCATTCGCCCATTCCTGTTGGCGTTTACCCTGAGTGGCGTCTCGATGATGGTCGGTTTCTGGATAATACTGTGGCACGGGTTCCGCTTGATGGGAAAAATCATCGCGCCGGTCCGCTTGAGCGCCGCGCAAGCAGCGTAGCACGGCTTTCAGCAGATGTTATATAATCGCCCGCCACCGTCGGGCGCAAGACCCGGCTTCAGTCAAACCTCAACTCCGGAGTAGCATTTGAGTCGGGATCAGAAATTTACTACCAGGCACTCGCACGGCATTGGTGTGTATGTCGCCGGCGCGCTCGTGATCTTTTTGCTGGCGATGAAAATATCGGATATGTCCACGGACGATAACACGCAGGATAGCGCCTACCAGGCTGCTGTCGCAGCGCGGATTCGCCCTGTTGGCCAGATTTACCTGCCGGGTGAGGAACACGAAGCGCCCGCACCAACCGTCGAGATGCCTGCGGAGCCGGAGCCAGTGGCAACCAGGATGACGGGTCCGCAGGTTTACAACACCGCATGTCTCGCATGTCATGGGGCGGGCATCGGCGGAGCACCCATACTCGGTAATGTTGCGCTGTGGGCAGATCGTATTGCACAGGGCACTGCGGTCCTGAAACAGCACGCACTCTCGGGCTTTGCGGGTTCCACTGGCTACATGCCGCCGAAGGGTGGTCGCGTGGATCTCTCGGACGCCGAAATTGAAGCCGCCGTGGACTACATGATTGCCGCAGCTCGATAAGCGCCGATCAGGTTCGCCGGTCCAGACAACGCAGCGATAACGCCTCCGCGACATGCGGGGGCGTTATTTTTTTGTCTCCAGCCAGATCGGCGATGGTTCTGGAAACACGCAGTACTCGCTGATGGGCGCGCGCCGATAGATTGAACTGTTCTGCAGCCCGCCCCAGTAGTTCCCAGCACTCATCGTCAGCCGCGCACGCAGCGGCCAGAGCATCGCCCTTAAGGCGGGCGTTATTGATTCCACGCTGTCGCAACTGCAATGCCCAGGCTTGCTCGACGCGTGAGCGTACCTGTTTGCTGGTTTCACCCTGGCTGTCTCCCGTTCGCAACAACTCCGTTGCCGGGCGGGCGACTTCCACGTGCAGATCGATGCGATCAAGAAGGGGACCCGAAATCTTGCGTCGATAGGCCGCAACACGCTCACTGCTGCAACGACAGTCGGCATACCGATCTCCCAGGAACCCGCACGGGCAGGGGTTCATTGCTGCAATCAACTGAAAATTGGCCGGGTAGAGCGCCTGTCCTCCTGCGCGCGCGATACTGATTTGGCCTGACTCCAGCGGTTCGCGTAAACCCTCAAGTACGTTGCGATTAAATTCCGGCAGCTCATCCAGAAACAAAACACCGTTGTGCGCCCGTGAAATCTCGCCCGGTCTTGGACCTCGTCCACCACCGACGAGTGCGGCCGCCGACGCTGTATGATGCGGAGACCTGAATGGCCGCTGCCGCCAGCCCGCCAGAGCCACCGGCAAGCCGAGCATGGAATCTATCGCCGCGGTCTCAAGAGCCTCGGCCTCTGACATGGCGGGAAGAATTCCGGGAAGTCGCCGCGCAAGCATGCTCTTTCCGGTGCCGGGCGGCCCAATGAAAAGCAGATTGTGGCCACCAGCCGCCGCTATTTCGAGAGCACGCTTGGCAAGTTGTTGGCCTCTTACATCGATGAGGTCATTGGAGGCGGCGTCGGTACTTGCAAAGCACGCCTTCTCGACACGATCGATCTTCTTCTGTCCTGCAAGGTGCGCTGTGACTTCAAGAAGTGACGTCGCTGCATAAACCTCCGCACCGGACAGTGACGCTTCAGCATGGTTTTCACTGGGGACTATGACCTTGCGACCTGCCTCGTGCGCCCTGAGTACGGCCGGCAATATCGCCGGCACGGGACGCAATTCACCGCTTAGCGAAAGCTCTCCATAGACCTCGAGGTCCTGCAGCGCCTGTTTCGGAAACTGTTTCCTGGCGGCCAGGATGCCCAGAGCAATCGCCAGGTCATAGCGACCGCCAGACTTTTTCATGTCGGCAGGCCCGAGATTGACCGTAATGCGTTGCTGTGGGAAATCGAAGCCGGAGCTTAACAGCGCTCCACGCACGCGGTCCTTGCTTTCCCGCACCGCTGTTTCGACCATGCCGACGATCGTGAACACCGGCAGACCGCCTGAAAGAAAAACTTCAATCGTTACGGATGGTGCGGCGGTTCCATACTGTGCGCGACAGTGCAGGATAGCGAGGCTCATATTCACGGCCCTCCATGGCCGTATTCGCGGGTGAATGCGCGTTATTCGCGCGCAAGGCGCGCTCCTACAGTAGTGTCTTTTCGAGCTCCTCAAGTTTGGCTTCGAGCATCTCGAGCTTTTCCCGCGTGCGCGCCAGAACGGCTTCCTGCACCTCGAATTCCTCACGGGTTACGAGGTCCAGCTTGCCAATTCCTGTTTTTAGAACAGAACGAAAATTATTTTCCAGATCATCGCGGACCGAGCGCAACCCGTCCGGAACAGACTCTGCGAGCTTCCTTGCCAGGTTTTCTATCGAGTAATCACTCATAGCCGTTTGATACCCGACCCGCAACGAAAACACCAGTGGCAATTACGCGCATACAGTAAAGATTTGAGCCCTGTTGCCCGGTGTGGCGTCGAAGCCTGCCCGGAATTCGCGGCGGCCGAATAGTCGAAACGTTCTGAAAAACAACTACTTAGTGGGCTGAATGGCTCGCTTCATACGTCCGTCTGAGCAAAACTGCCGCCACTGGCTGTGACCGTGATCACAATACAATTACCTTCTTCATGGTCTAATGTCCGCATGAAAACCCGGCACCTCATGGTCTGGCTCCTGGCTAGTGCACTCGCCACCAGTGGTGGCGCATTTGCCGACAGTATCTACAAGTGGACTGATGCCGACGGCAATATTCACTACGAAGATCGCCCGTCCGGCGCCGCAACCGAAGAGCGCATGAACCTCACGTACAGCCGCACGGACGATGACGCTGTTGAACAACGCATCGAAGCACGGCTCGATAAGCAAACAGTCAAGCGTGAAGCCGCTGTCGTCGCTGCCGAAGAAGCCAAATCCGCCGATGAAAAGCGCGCAGAGGCGGACGTGCAACAAAAACAGTGCGACAGCTACCGCGGCAAACTGGAAACGCTCATGCAGGCACGCCGACTGTATCGCGAAGATGAAAATGGCGAACGCGTCTATCTCGACGATAGCGCACGGCTGGAAGCTCGCCAGCGCACCGAGGATCTTGTGCAAGAGTTCTGCAATTCCTGATCCGAACATCGACCAGATTTCACCTTGAGAGCATTGCTGGCGCTACAATACGTCTCTACGCACAAGGAGCGTCCGCTTGACGGCAGCAACAAACCCCCACCACGAAGATAGCCAGGCCTACCTTCCCGACTTTTGTGCGGCCGGCACACTGTTTATCGTGGTATTGGTTGCCGAGCTGGTCGCCATAGTTCTGACCCTCGCCGCTCATGACACGCGCGGAATGTTCCTGATAGAACTGTCCAAGACATCGTTTTTTATCTTGTGGATCGCACTGCTCGGTACGGTTTTGATGTGCCAACTCAAGGTTTGGCTGGAAAACGCCGGCAAGACGCGTGCATTCATCATTAGTTTTGTCGTGCTCGAAACCATGTGCCTGGTGGTGGCCGAGGCATCCTGGCAGCTGACACGAATCTTCGGCGCATCGGCGATCATCAATGACCCGCACAACATTTTTCTCCTGCGCACGTTCGCAATCAGCTCCATCGTTATCGCACTCGCCATGCGATACCTTTACATTTCCAGCGAATGGCGCCACAGCATCGTCCTGGAAGCGCAGTCACGCGTAAGCGCATTGCAGGCACTGATTCGCCCGCATTTCCTTTTCAATAGTATGAATACGATCGCATCTTTAACGCGGACGAACCCGCGCCAGGCAGAAGAAGCGGTCGAGGATTTGTCAGACCTTCTGCGGGCGAATCTCAGCGGCCCCGGCGATCGCACTTCGCTCAAACAGGAGTTCGAGCTTGCGGCGATCTACCAGCGCATCGAAAAACTTCGGCTCGGCGACAGACTTGTCGTCCGTTGGGATATTGAAGAGTTGCCAATGCGTGCTTACATCCCGAACCTGACGATTCAGCCACTTCTTGAAAACGCTATTTACCATGGCGTCGAATTATTGCCCGATGGCGGTGAGGTGTTGATCACGGGGAAACAAAACGGCGAGTTCGTCGAGATTTCAATTTCGAACCCGGTCGCGCCCGGAAAGAAGCGTGCCGTAGACGGCAATAAAATGGCAATGTCCAATATCAGTCAACGTTTTGAACTCGCCTACGGAGACAAGGCGACTGTCGAAGTGGATGACCTCGAAGACAGCTTCACGGTTCGCCTGCGGTTTCCGATGGAGATGAACTAACAGTGAAAGTCCTGATTGTTGATGACGAACAGTTGGCACGTGATCGTCTGCGACAGATTCTGGACGATGAAGAGGGCTACGACGTTATCGGCGAAGCAGAAAACGGTGCAGAGGCCATTGCACTGGCAGCCAAACTACAGCCCGACGTCGTGCTCCTCGACATACGCATGCCGGGTCTCGATGGCATCGAGACCGCACATCATCTCAACACCCTCGAACACAGTCCGGCAGTCGTTTTTGCGACTGCGTTCGACGAATATGCTATCGACGCATTCGAGGCTCGCGCAATCGGCTATGTCCTGAAACCAGTGCGCCGCAATAAGCTGACGACTGCGCTGCAGCAGGCTTCAAGACTCACGAAAAATACACTGAGCGAAGTCGCTGCAGAGGCGCAAATGCAAATCGCGCGCAAACATGTCTGTACCAGAATTCTCGACGAGCTCAGGTTAATCCCCATTGACGACGTCATTTGCTTTCGCGCAGATCAGAAGTACGTGACGGTCGAACATGACAACGGTCAGGACCTCATAGACGATTCCCTGAAGTCGCTCGCCGAGGAATTCAGCGGCGACTTCGTACGCATACACCGCGGTGCGCTGGTCGCAGTACAACGCATAGACCGTATCGAAAAAACCGCGCAAGGAAAAAGTCGCGTCATATTGCGCGACAACTCGCAAGTCGACGATAATGAGCTGATAATCAGCCGCCGGCATTTAGCAGAGGTGCGCCGACGTCTGAAGGGAGTCTAGCTCGCTTTGAAAATTCGTATTGCGACCCGAAAAAGCGCACTGGCACTTTGGCAAGCGCGCCATGTCAGCGCCATGCTTGAGAACCTGCCCAACGTCGATGGTACGTAGCTCTTGCCG
>JACZTO010000004.1 GCA_022573655.1 Pseudomonadota bacterium | reverse complement strand
TTCTAATCGTTCATCCCACGCTTTCAGCAGTACTGCACCGCCATCTGAGCTGGCCTGCTCCTGGTCGAAGCGTGCCACTATCGCCTTCTTCGACAAGCCCTTGAATAACACAGTCTGTTTCGTGATATGGTTGCTCATGCAAAAGCCTTTTGTGTGCTTAAGTGTTTGTCTCTAAACATCATTTTCGCACATTCTGGGCTTTTGTTTTATCTCCTTTATCTGTTCGTGAATAATGCAGGCTAGGGAAGCTCTGATCAATTCAGTATTTCTCTGGCCTTAGCGTTCGTTACGAGAACTCGGCACGCAGTTCATCGTCGTGTTGTCCCAATGCTGGAACCGCGCCGAATTCATCCTGTCCCCAGGGTGTCCTGGCGGGAGGCGCCGGAATATCAGTAGTCTGACCGTCTGGCAGTTTGACCGAGAGTTGGCGAAGCGCGGGATGCGAGACAACGGCAGGCAGATCATTGAGCATGCCGAACGCGATCCCGGCCGCCCGAAGTCTCTTCACCAGTTCTTCTGTGGGATAGCGACGGGTTTCCTTCGCGATCATCGGTTCCAGAGCGTCGCGATTGGCGGTGCGCGACTTGTTGTCGGCAAACCGGGGGTCGTTAACGAGGTCCGGTAACTCGAAGACCTGCTCGCAGAGGCGCGCCCATTCGCGATTATTGTGAACCGCAATCAAAACTTCCGCCCCGTCGAGGGATGGATAACTGCCGTAGGGAACGATCGAGGGATGATGCATGCCGACGTTTTTCGGTGCGACCTGAGTATGAACCTGTTGCAGAATGGGGACCGCCATAAGGTCGGCAAGACTGTCGAAAAGCGATAGTGAAAGTTCGCTGCCTTTGCCGGTTCGCTGCCGCACGGCGAGGGCTTCCAGGATGGTGCCATAGGCGTTTATTCCCGTAACCATATCGGCGATCGAGACACCGATCCGGTTACGGCCGCTAACGCTGGACAGACCGCTTTCGGCCTGAATCAGCATGTCGTAGGCTTTCATATCCCTGTAAGGCCCACTGCTGCCGTAACCGGAGATGGAACACGTGATCAGGCGTGGATATCGTTCGTGTAATTCTCTGGCACCAAGGCCGAGGCGCTCGGCGGCACCAACGGCCAGGTTCTGGACGAATACATCGGCCTTCGCGAGCATGCGTTCCATGACCGCCCTGTCGTCGTCTGACTTGAGATCAAGGCGGATCGATTCCTTGCCGCGATTAGCCACCACAAAATAGGTGGCCTCACCTTTCACGTAGTCGTCATAGCCGCGTGCAAAATCACCTTCCGGCCGTTCCACCTTGATAACGCGAGCGCCGGCATCGGCGAGCCGGACGGTGCAAACAGGGGCGGCAAGTGCCTGTTCCAGAGCGACGACGAGAACACCGCCTAGAGGTGATTCATTGCTGTCCATGTCAGTTTCATTCCCCGTCTGATTAGAATGATCTCGGCATGCCCAATACATGTTCGCCGATGAATGCCAGAATCAGGTTAGTCGAGACAGGGGCAACCTGATAGAGGCGCGTTTCTCTGAACTTTCGCTCAATGTCGAATTCCTTGGCGAAACCAGATCCCCCATAGGTCTGCAGGCAAGTATTGCCGGCCTCCCAGGAAGCAGATGCCGCGAGCATTTTGGCCATATTGGCTTCTGCGCCGCAGCGCTCGCCAGCATCAAACAGGCGTGCCGCTTCATGGGCCATCAATTCCGCGGCACGCATGTTTGCATAGGCGTGGGCGATCGGAAACTGGATACCCTGGTTTCTGCCAATTGGGCGATCGAAAACCTTGCGGTCGCAGGCATAATCTTTGGCTCGCTCAATGAAGAATTTGCAATCGCCGATGCATTCGAACGCTATCAGCGTGCGTTCCACGTTCATGCTGTCGAGAACATACCGAAAGCCTTGTCCCTCCTCGCCGATCAACGCGCTTGCAGGAACCTCCAGATCGTCGAAGAACAACTCAGTTGTATGGTGGTTCATCATCGTTTCGATCGGACGGATGGTCAGTCCGTTGGTGAGCGCTGCGTTCATGTCCACCAGGAACAGACTCAAGCCGTCAGTTTTCTTTTTGACCTGGTCCTTTGCTGTCGTGCGAGCCAAAAGCAGGAGCAGATCGGAGTGTTCGGCCCGGCTGATCCATATTTTCTGACCGTTGACGATATATCTGTCACCGTCGCGCCGGGCGAAGGTTCTGATTGAGGTGGTATCCGTGCCCGCAGCCGGCTCGGTGACGCCGAACGCCTGTAGCCGCAGGGTTCCGTTGGCGATCTCTGGAAGGTATCGCCCTTTTTGTTCCGGCGACCCATGCCGCAGAATGCTACCCATGGTGTACATCTGCGCATGGCAGGCGCCCGGATGCCCGCCGGATCGGGATATCTCCTCAAGGATGACCCCAGTGGCTTCAACACTGAGCCCCGACCCGCCGAATTCCTCCGGGATCAATGCCGCAAGATAGCCGGCATCGGTTAAGGCGGCGACAAACTGATCCGGATACTCGCTCTTTGCGTCCAGTTTCTGCCAGTATTCACCGGGGAATTCGGCGCACAGCGCGGTTACGCCGTCCCGAATATCTTGATAATTCTCCACGCTACTCAACTCCTGCGGCTGAGCCGCTCACGCGATGACGAACGGATTTCGAGTGGACGTTTGTGTTGCCACCCAAATCGATTTGACCTGCAGATAGTCGTAGATGGCATCGATGCCACTGTCACGTCCCAGTCCACTGCGCTTGTACCCGCCAAAGGGTGACGTATAACTGATAGCGCGATAAGTATTGACCCATACCGTTCCTACTTTGAGTCTTTCTGCCATACGAATTGATCGACCAATATCGGCGGTCCAGACACCTGCCGCGAGACCGAAAATCACGTCATTTGCTATTTGGATGGCTTCATCTTCGTCCTCAAAAGGTATAACGGCCAGAACAGGGCCGAAGACTTCTTCCTGCGCGATTCGCATGTCGTTCTTAACGCCCGTAAAGATTGTCGGCTCAATGAACTGATTTCCTTTCGCGCCTGGTCCTGTGTACGGTCCACCACCCAGCACACAATTCGCGCCGTCTTTCCTGGCGATATCTATGTATTCGATTATCTTGTCAAATTGTGGTCGCGTGGTGATTGGCCCAACATGTGTGTCCGGAGATTTAGGATCCCCAATGTTCGCTTGTCCGGCGACATCTACGAGGCGCTCCACGAACTGATCATGAATTGAGCGCTGCAACAGAAGTCTGGAGCCAGCAATGCAGGTCTGGCCGGTGGCGGCGAATATGCCCGATATCACTCCCATGACAGCCGCCTCCCTGTCGGCATCTGCAAAGACGATATTCGGAGATTTGCCACCGAGCTCCAGCGATACTTTCTTGATTTGGCTGGCGGCAGACTCATAAATCTTCTGGCCCGATACATCCGATCCGGTAAAGGCCACCTTTGCCACGTCTTTGTGGCTGACGAGCGGGACGCCGACTTCGTCACCGAGTCCCGTGACTGTGTTTACAACGCCCGCCGGAAACCCGGCCCGCTCAATGAGTTCCATCAGTGTGACTGTGGAGGCCGACGTAAACTCGGATGGCTTGATTACCGCTGTATTGCCGGCTGCCAGCGCTGGCGCGAGCTTCCATGTCAGCAACAACAAAGGTGAATTCCACGGCGTGATCATGGCAATTACACCGAGCGGCTCATAGCGCGTGTAATTGAAAATATCTGCTTTGTCCGTAGGGATAACAGCACCCTGAATTTTGTCCGCAAGGCCACCGAAGTATCGATACCACTCGGCCATGTATTTGGTCTGGACAGACATTTCTGCCATGAGCTTGCCGTTGTCACGTACTTCGATTTCCGCCAGGCGAGCGGCATCATCTTCAATGAGTTCGGCCAGCCGATTCAGTAGCTTGCCACGCTGCGACGCATTAAGCGTGCTCCACTCACCCTCCATGGCGTTTTTTGCTGCCGTCACGGCGGCGTCAACATCTTCGCCTGATCCGCGAGCGATTCTCGCCCACACCTCACCAGAATACGGGTCTTCACTATCGATTGTTTCGCCCGATGTTGCGGGAACGAAACTGCCATTGATGTAATGAGTGTAAGTTTTCATTGCTGTTACACCGTTGCTAAATCGACGCGAGTCCTAAGGATTTTCGGAAGCGATTTTTGATGAAGACGCCATCGCGTGGCGGTAGCACGCGTTCTGGCTCGTCTGTGCCGATCACCATCTCGGCATAGATCGGGCCATCGCGCAGATGCATGCTGGCGCATAATTTTTCGATACCTGTTTCATCAAGAATTCGTTCGCTACTCGTAAATCCGCACGCTTTCGCAACAGCAACGAGGTCCACGCCCTGTCCGGTATGACTGGGCTGCATGCCCGTCTCGCCGAAATGCTCGTTGTTGAGTACGATGAGCACCAGGTTGTCGGGTTTGGCAACGCCGATCGTCGCAAATCCACCCATCCCCATGAGCTGCTCGCCATCGCCCGTCAGCACCAGCACAGTGCGTCCGGGTTGGGACAAGGCTAACCCCAGACCAACCATTGCAGCGCCGCCCATGGCGCCCCAAAGGTAAAAATTACTGTCGTGATCGCCAGCCGCCATAACGTCATAACTGGGTGCGCCCAGGCCCGTGACGACGAGCGCTTCCTTACGCCCTTTTAAAAGTCGCGCTACGGCATCGCGTCGATTGAGGATGCTCACTTGACCCACGCTTTTCGGCCAATCAGGCGTTGCCCGAGAATAAGGGCACAGGCTTGATCCCCATTGAAAGCAGAATCAGATGCCCCTTCCAATTGAGTCAACACCTCGTTGGCTTGTTCGGCACGAAAGCACCGAACACCCATGAGGCCAAGCGACTGTTCCGTAACCTGGCCCATGGGCGACTGCCAGGGATTGAACTCTGCCCACTCCCCACGCATGGTCACCAACACGAGAAGGGGAAACCTGCACATCGATATCAGCGACAACATGTTGATGCAATTTCCAACGCCACTGCTTTGCATCAACATCGCGGCACGTTTGCCGCCCAGATGAGCACCGGCGCAGATTGCGATACCTTCTTCTTCAGTCGTGCAGGACACGGCGGTCGTGTCCGGGTCTTCGTTGGCCTCACGAATGGCAACGCTATGGGCAGCATCGGGAACATAGGCGATTATCTCGACGCCTGAGCGCTTCAACGTGCTCAGAATCTGGTGCTGCCAGCCGCAGTCCGCAGGGGGTGATTTGTTTGGCATGGTCATGAAGGTGGGTGCCTTGCTTGTGGGCATCCTAAATCAGATATACCATTACAACAATTATAATGTCAGCACTTCTGCATTCGATTTATTCGAATTCTAAACAGAGGGTTCCAGGAATTAATCTTAAGCAACTGAAAACATTTCTACATGTCGCGGAGCTGGGGAAGTTGAGCCTGGCGTCGGACGTGCTGGGCACCGCGCAGCCCGCGCTCAGCCGACAGATCAGCATGCTTGAGCATGAACTCGGCGTGCGTCTCTTCAACAGACATGGCCGCGGTATGAGCACAACGGGTGCGGGTGAGAGGCTTCGGGAAAGAGCGAGTTTCCTGATCCGCTATTTGGAGGAAACGCAGACTGATATTCAATCTTTTGCCAAAGAAGTCCGTGGCCGAGTCGTCGTTGGCATGCCGGCGACACTGGCCGAAGTTGTCGCTGCCGAACTCATTGAAAATTTCATGGCTATGCACCCTGAGACATCATTGCGAATTGTCACGGGCCTGAGCGGCCATATTCATGACTGGCTACAGCGGGGCGAAGTCGATGTTGCGGTCCTCTATTCTCAGCAAGCAGATGATTCCCTCGTCGTTGAAAAATTGTTCAACGAGGAACTCCATCTTGTGTTCAAACCGGGTTTCCTGCCGGGTAAGACCCGCTCAATATCCTTTGCGGAAATTTGCAGGCTCCCGCTGGTACTGCCCGCCCAGCGCCATGGATTGCGAACCCTCATTGAAGCTCACGCGACCTCGAAAGGCCTGTCACTGGATGTACAGGTAGAAACCGACTCTTTTCGCGTACTCACCAACCTGGCCTCTCGAGGTAACTATGCGACGATTCTTCCGGCACGCTCAATCAGAGCTGAAATCAAGGCTGGTCTTGTGGAAATTCGCCGCATCACGAATCCATCGCCTTTTCGATCATTGTGCCTTGCACTGCCTGCCGACAGGCCGACAACATCTGCTGTAAGGTTGTTTGCTGACGAACTGAAAGATGCCGTGCGTAGTCCGGCGGTGAGGCACTAACATTGGTCGACATGAGCTACGCACTACACAGAAGTCTTCTGAAGAACCCGCCACGCGCCGTGCGTGGCGAGGGTTCCTATCTGTTTGACGATACCGGTAAACGGTATCTCGATGCCTGCGGCGGTGCTGCCGTATCCTGCCTGGGCCACAGCCACCCGGCAATTATCGAAGCAATTCAAAAGCAAGTCGAACAACTACCTTATGCCCACACATCGTTTTTTACGACGGAGGCCCTGGAAAAGCTCGCCGAAATGCTGGTGGAGGGAGCGCCTGGTATGGGCAAAGTACTGTTACTCTCCGGTGGTTCGGAAACCGTGGAGGCGGCGCTTAAGCTTTCACGGCAATACTTCCTCGAATCCGGCGAGCCGGACAGGCACCTTTTTATCGCGCGTCGTCAAAGCTATCACGGCAATACGCTGGGCGCCCTGGCGGTCGGCGGTAACGAGTGGCGACGTGAACCGTTTCGGCCGCTACTCGTCGGCGGCCATCACATAGCACCCTGTTTCGAATATCGTGAGCGAGCGGCTGACGAAACGCAGGAAGAGTATTGCGACAGAGTGACTCTCGAACTCGAAGAAAAAATCATAGAGCTCGGGCCCGAAAACGTCGCCGGATTCGTTGCAGAGACCGTTGTGGGTGCAACCGCGGGGGCGGTCGTCGCCGTCCCAGGCTATTTCGGTCGTATCCGGGAAATCTGCGATCGTTACGGGATTCACCTGATTCTTGATGAGGTCATGTGTGGATCCGGACGGACGGGATCAATGATGGCTTATCAGCAGGAACACATCACTCCCGACATGGTGACGATGGCAAAAGGACTGGCGGCCGGTTATCAACCCATCGGGGCCCTGCTTTGTACGAATAAAATCATTGAGGTGATCAGAGATAACAGTGGCTACTTTCAACATGGCCACACGTTTATGGGGCATGCCACAGCAGTCGCGGCTTCGCTCGCGACGCAGAAGATAATCAGGAGTGAGGGCCTTCTGCCGAACGTCGTAGCGCGTGGCAAGACAATAGGCGATGGGCTGCGCAACGCCCTTGGCGAACATCCGAATGTAGGCGATATTCGCGGCCGCGGGATGTTCATCGGTGTCGAATTTGTCGTAGACAAAGGGAGCAAAGAGTCTTTCGATCCGGCGTCAAAAATACACAGGAAGATTCAAAAAACGGCAATGGAAATTGGGCTGCTTTGCTATGGAATGGGCGGTACCGTCGATGGCAAGCGCGGCGATCACATTCTATTGGCACCGCCGTACAATATCGACGATGTGGAAGAGCAGGAGTTAATAGAAAAATTTGTCGACGCGGTCCGACAGGCACTACCCATCTAGTATCCGTATATCTTGCCCGGCAGCCAGGTAACGAGTTCAGGGAACACCGCAATTAACAACAGCGCGAACAATTGAATGGCAACGAACGGGATTACCCCCCGATAGATTTGCGCAGTGCTCACCTCCGGCGGTGCGACGCCACGCAGGTAGAACAGCGCGAATCCAAACGGTGGCGTCAAGAACGAGGTTTGCAGGTTAATGGCAATCATGATGCCCAGCCAGACCGGGTCGAGCCCCATGGCAAGCAGTACAGGCCCGACAATAGGCACAACCACAAAGGTGATTTCAATAAAGTCGAGCACAAAGCCCAACAGAAACATTATGAGCATGACGACCATCATGGCGCCGAATACTCCGCCTGGAATTGCTTCGAGCAGGGCACGAACGCCGTCGTCGCCTCCATAACCGCGGAACACCAGGGAGAAAATCGACGCGCCAATAAGAATCAGAAATACCATGCTGCTGATGCGCAATGTGCTGCGCATGATTTCCCGGAGGCGTTCAAGGTTGATTTCGCGGCGACCGATGGCTAGCAGCAAAGCGCCCATCCCACCAACACCCGCAGCTTCTGTGGGAGTTGCGAAGCCGCCCAGTATCGAACCCAGCACCGCGAAAATCAGAACCAGCGGCGGCAGCAGCGCGCGCAGAATTCTTCCAGGTGAAACCCGTTCGTCGGGCTCACGCTCATGCGCCGGCATCGTATTGGGCTTGAATGCTGCGACAAAAAGCAGGTATGTGATGTACAGAAATACCAACAACAGCCCGGGAATGAGCGCGCCTGCGAACAGATCGCCAACGGAGACGGTCCTGGGCGACAAAATACCCATTTCCAGCTGCGCCTGCTGGTAAGCGGTGGTCAGTACATCGCCGAGCATCACGAGAACGATGGACGGTGGAATGATCTGTCCGAGCGTTCCGGATGCGCAGATGATGCCGGAGGAGATTTCGGGCGAGTAGCCGCGCCTCAACATCGTTGGCAGCGACAGCAGCCCCATCGTCACGACGGTAGCGCCGACAATACCGGTACTCGCGGCAAGCAACATGCCTATGAGCGTTACCGAAATACCGAGTCCACCGCGCAGCCTCCCAAAAAGAGCGCTCATTGTTTCAAGCAAATCTTCAGCAATGCGCGCCCGCTCGAGCGTGACGCCCATGAAGACGAACAACGGGACCGCGACCAGCATCTCGTTGGTCATTATTCCGAACAGGCGATTGGGCAGCCCAAACAGCAGAGCTTCATTGAAGCTGCCACCGAGTACGCCGAGGCCGGCGAAAATCAGTGCCGTACCGCCGAGCGATAGTGCGACCGGAAAACCGGCAAGCAGCACGAGGATTACCACACCGAACAACAGCGCGGCGACCCACTCCACCTTAGCCGGTCCTCAATGTGCGAATGCAGCGCAGCAACATGGAAACCCCCTGCAGTCCCAGCAAGATTGGCATCACGATCAGTATCGACTTCAGTAGCGGAACCATTGGGTACGGCATCCCGCCGGACTCGCGCGACGCCTCGCGCAGTTGCCAGGACAAGGCAACATAGTCGATGGACGCCCACGCCAGGAACGCGCAGAGCGGCAACAAGAATATAAGAACGCCGATCAGGTCGACCCATGCGCGTCGCGCAGGCGTCATCGCGCGGTAGAAAATATCAACGCGGACGTGTTCCTCTTGCTGCAAGGTATAAGCCGCGCCGATCATAAATACGAACGCATGCATCCAGATCACAGATTCCTGCAACCAGATGAGTCCGGCGTCGAACACGTAGCGCATGACCACAACGACGAACGTGACAATCACCATGAGCAGGGTCAGCCAGGCAGACGCCCTGCCGAGCGTCGCGCTTATTCGGTCGAGCATCAGTGGCGCCAGAACATCGGCGTGAACAAGACCAACAGAGTGAAAATTTCCAGGCGCCCCAGTAGCATTCCAACGACCGAGATCCACTTTGCCGTGTCGGTCAGGGACATGAATCCCGAGGAAACGTCGCCGAGCCCAGGACCTAGATTGTTGAGCGTTGCGGCCACTGCAGAAAAAGCTGTTACCTGGTCAAGGCCCGTCAACATCATTGCGACCAGCATCACGCCGAAGACGACGATATAAACCGAAAAGAAACCCCATACGGCATCGACAATCCGGTACGGCACCACTTTATTGCCCAGCTTGACGGGTATCTCAGCGCTGGGGTGTACGAGCCGGGCGAGTTCGCGTGCGCCCTGTTTGTAAATCAGCAAGCAGCGAATGACTTTGATACCGCCCGCAGTTGATCCCGCAGAGCCGCCGATAAAGCTCGCGAGAATGAGCAGCAGGGGAAGTGCTGCCGGCCAGACGGTGAAGTCCTCCGTCGTAAAGCCCGTGGTTGTTGCAATAGACACAGCGTGAAACAGTCCACCAATGAACGTTTGCCCGGGATCTGTGAAGCCGCGGTACTGATACAGAGTTGCAACAACAAAGATGGACAAGACAATCAGAATGAAAGAATACGCTTTGAACTCCGGGTCCTGGAAGTAGTGCTTGATCGACACGTAACGCCAGGCGAAAAAGTGCAGAGAAAAATTGATACCCGCGACGAACATGAAAAAGACCGCCACGAGATTGATCGCATCGCTGTCGAAGTAGCCAATGCTTGCATCATGGGTTGAAAATCCGCCGATGGCGACGGTTGAAAAAGAATGGCAAAGAGCATCAAACCAGCCCATACCAGCCAGCCGGTAGCTGAGCATGCAGGCGATTGTGAACGCCAGGTAGACATACCAGAGTGCCTTCGCTGTCTCCGTAATTCGCGGCGTCAGCTTGGTGTCTTTGACCGGACCAGGCGCCTCAGCGCGATATAACTGCATACCACCGACGCCGAGCATTGGTAACACGGCGACAGCCAACACAATGATTCCCATGCCGCCCAGCCATTGCAGTTGCTGGCGGTAATACAAGATGGAAACTGGAAGATCATCGAGACCCGTCATCAGAGTCGCACCGGTCGTTGTCAGGCCCGACATTGATTCGAAGACGGCGTCGGTAACCGAAAGTGACAGACTGTCGGCGAAGTAGAGTGGTGCGGCACCGAAGGAACCGAGGACGATCCAAAATGCCGCGACGATAAGAAAGCCGTCGCGAAGCCGCAGGTCTTTGCGCGACCGACGCACCGGGAACCACAATAAGAAGCCCGAAATCAGCGTCAGGCCGAAGCCTCGAATAAATGGTTGCCAGGAATGATCGTCGTAGTACAGGCTGAACAATATTGGCGGCAACATTGTCAGGCTGAACATCATCAAGAGCAGCCCGAGGATTCGTTGTACGACCGTCCAGTTCATTACACGAAGGACACACTGACCTGGAACAGGGCCTCAAGCTGCTCAATCTTGCGTCGGTCCGTCATGAAGAGAATCACATGGTCATCAGTCTCGATCACTGTATCGTGATGCGCAATGATCACTTGATCGTTGCGCACGATAGCAACTATCGTGGTTCCTTTTGGCAACTCAAGATCTTCGATGCTGCGACCGACGACCTTGGAGGTATCCGCGTCGCCGTGCGCGATCGCCTCCATCGCCTCAGCGGCTCCACGACGCAGTGAATGGACTTTGACCACGTCACCGCGACGCACGTGTGCCAGCAACGAGCCGATCGTGACCTGCTGCGGTGAAATTGCGATGTCGATGGTGCTCGACTCAACAAGTTCCACATACGACTCACGATTGATCAGCGCCATTACCTTGTGTGCGCCCAGTCGTTTCGCGAGCATGGAGCTGAGGATATTGGCTTCCTCCGAGTTGGTGAGCGCGACGAACACATCGACATTATCGACATTCTCTTCGAGTAGCAGTTCTTCATCGGCCGCATCGCCGACAAGCACAATTGCCTTGTTGAGTTGTTCGGATATCTGGCGTGCACGCCGCGGGTCGCGCTCAATTATCTTGACCTGATTTGTCTGCTCCAGCGCGAGCGCCAGACGTACACCGATATTGCCACCGCCTGCAATCACCACGCGCCGTACCGGATCTTCCAGGCGCCGCATCTCGCTCATGAAAACGCGAATGTCCTTGCGGTCAGCGATAAAAAAGACTTCATCGTCTTCCTGTATCACGGTATCGCCGTCCGGCAATATCGCTTTGCCCTGACGGTATATCGCAGCAATGCGAGCTTCGGTGTTGGGAATGTGATCTTTCAACGTGGCAATTCGTTGCCCGACGAGCAAGCCTTCCCGGTCTGCCTTGACGCCGACAAGTCGTACACGACCGTCAGCAAAGTCGAGTACCTGCGACGATCCTGGATAGAGAATAAGCTGCTCGATATAGCTGCAGACCAGCTGTTCCGGGCTAATGCGGAAGTCGATAGGAATCGCGGCCGGCGAGAATAACTTGTCCGCGTTCATATATTCTGCGCTGCGAATGCGTGCGATTTTGGTCGGCGTGCGAAAACGGGTGTGCGCAACCTGGCAGGCGACCATATTGGTTTCGTCGGTGTCTGTTAACGCAACGATGATTTCAGCGTCGCGTGCCCCAGCACGTTCCAGCACTTCAGGATAGGCGGCGTGACCGACAACGGTACGAATGTCGAGACGATCCTGCAACTCACGCAAGACGTCGGGCCGCGTGTCGACAACCGTGACGTCGTTGGCCTCTTCACGCGATAAATGATATGCCGCGGATGAACCAACCTGACCTGCGCCGAGAATGAGAATTTTCATCGATCGTAGTCTACATCAGATCGAGATTTGCATAACTCAGAACGAGCCACTTTGTGCCTGCCGTCTCAAAGTTGACTTCGACACGGGCGTGGGCGCCCTGACCTTCGCAGTTGAGTATCACACCATCACCAAACTTGCTGTGCCGGACTCGCTGACCCAAATGTATACCAAGCTCATTTCCGGGCGCAACCGATCGATTCTTGCGGCGCATTGGCGACGGTGATCGCAGCGGTCGGGAAACCTGTACGCGCGGGCGGATTTCCTCTATGCATTCGTCCGGTATTTCGGCGATGAAGCGAGACGGCTGAGCATAGTTGTCCACTCCATGCAGTCGTCGTTGCTCGGCGTAAGAGATGTAGAGTGTTTGTTTGGCGCGCGTAATACCGACGTAACAGAGGCGGCGTTCCTCCTCAAGGCCATCCGGGTCCGCTATCGATCGTTGATGTGGGAACAGACCTTCTTCCATGCCGCACATGAACACGAGCGGAAACTCGAGACCTTTTGCAGAGTGCATGGTCATGAGTTGTACACAGTCCTCCCACGCATCGGCTTGCCCTTCACCCGCCTCCAAAGCCGCGTGTGACAGAAATTCGTCCAGCGGCGCCATCTCCTCTGCCGGGTCAGGCTCGAAACTCTTGGCCGCGCTTACAAGTTCGAGCAAGTTCTCGACGCGGGTTTCGCCTTTCTCGCCTTTATCTTTTTTGAAGAAGTCGAGTAGGGTGCTTACGCGAATAACGTGGTCAACCTGATCATGCAAACTCAGGCCCCTGGTCTCCCGTGCCATACGCTCGATAAGGGACATGAATGCGTTAACTGCATTGGCGGCGCGACCATTGAGGTCGCCACTGGCAATTGTGCCGGCCGCACGCCACATCGAGCAGGCGTTGGCCCTGGTATATGAGCGCATCATCTCAACGGTACGTGCCCCGATTCCGCGCGTTGGCTTGTTGACGACACGTTCGAAAGCACTGTCGTCATCGCGGTTGGATATGAGGCGCAGGTATGCGAGCGCATCTTTGATTTCGGCGCGCTCGAAAAAGCGCAAACCGCCATAAACGCGATAAGGAATTCTGGCGTTTATAAGACCCTCTTCGAGCACGCGCGACTGGGCGTTGGAGCGGTACAGGACAGCCGCATCTGCGCGGGCATTGCCTTGAGCAATCCAGTCACGTAGCCGGCCGATAACGAAGTCCGCTTCGTCACGCTCGTTATAGGCGGAGTAAACTTTGATCGTTTCGCCGACGGATTCCTCAGTCCAGAGATTCTTCCCCATGCGTGAGTGGTTGTTTGCGATGAGGGCATTGGCCGCATTGAGAATGGTCGCCGTGGAGCGGTAGTTTTGCTCCAGCTTGATTATGCGCGTGCCGGGAAAGTCTTTCTGAAAGCGTTGAATATGCTCTACGCGCGCGCCGCGCCAGCGGTAGATGGACTGATCGTCGTCGCCGACGACGAACGGCACACCGGTGTCTCCTGCGAGCAAGCGCAACCAGGCGTACTGGATGGCATTGGTGTCCTGAAACTCGTCCACCAGGAGATGTTGAAAACGGCGCCGGTAGTGCTGCAGCAACTCGCCGTTGTCGCGCAGCAGCTCATGCGCTCGCAGCAATAGCTCCGCGAAGTCGACGAGACCACCGCGCTGACAAATTTCCTCGTAGGACTGATAAAAGGAAATCATCTGCCGCCGATTCGGATCATTTTCGTCGTCGAGATGTTGCGGGCGCAAGCCCTCGTCTTTCTGCGCGTTAATGAACCACTGGATTTCCTTGGGCACCCAGCGACTGTCATCAATTTCAAGGTTTTTCAGCAAGCGCTTTATCAGTCTCAGTTGGTCGTCGGCATCGATAATCTGAAAATTCTGCGGCAGCCCGGCTTCACGCCAGTGCCGGCGCAACATTCTGTGTGCGAGGCCATGGAATGTGCCAATCCATAAGTGTTGTACGGGAACGTTGAGCAACGATTCAATACGACCGCGCATTTCGGCCGCCGCTTTGTTCGTAAAAGTTACAGCGAGCAGACTTTGTGGCGAGATGCCTTCAACGTCTATAAGCCAGGCTGCGCGATGCACGAGCACGCGAGTCTTGCCGCTGCCGGCGCCGGCGATGACCAGCGTGGGTTCGGCCGCTGCAGTAACGGCCTGACGCTGTGCGTCATTCAGTTTGTCGAGGATCGGGGTGACATCCATTGTGAGCTGATGCCCATCGGCGAGCCGGAATTCGAGAGCGCGAAAGTGTAGCAGAGTTCTACCATTGCCAGCGTACTCCGAGCAAGAACTGGTTGCGTTCGTACTGAATGCGGGTGTCGTTCGATACCGTTTCTTTATAATGTGCTGCGGCGACGAGGCTCAGACTTTGCGTCATCCTGAAAGTGCCGATGATATTGATTCTTGCGCTTTCCTGCGTCTTGCGGCCGGCGACCGGATTGTGGAATGCGAACGCATTCGGGAAGTTGTATAGCTCATAGACACCGTTTGCCACCAGGTCAAAGCGGGCTCCGGCAGACCAGTGCAACTCTACGCCATAGCTGTCGCGCGTGTAATCGTTGTACGCAACGTATTTATCAGTGCGCTCGGTTCGCTTGGCGCTAACGCCGAACCACAAACCGTCGATAATTCGCTGCCGGACGTTTAGTGTCAGCGACAGGTAATCGTAGCGAATTGTGGGGTTGCCGATCCGCTGTTGGCCGTCGAGATCGTACGCGGGCCGGTCGCCGAAGCGGCGGCTGTAGCCCTCCACAGTGATACGCAGCAGGGACGACGGCGCAAATTTATATTGCCCGAAGAGGCTCACCAAAAAATACTCGTGGTCATACTCGGGAACTACGAGCGTATCTTCGTAATTCCACAACTGACCTTTGACTATCGCGCCGATTGCCAGGTGTTCGTGCGACTGCCTGAGAATCAGCTCCGGGCCGTAGCGAATGTAATTCATACGCTCGTCTATACTGATGCCACCAATGCTTCGAGAATTGCCGTTGTCGGGATCGTAGTAATTCTCGTCATGCTGTGCGATTTTGAACGCACTGTAGACTTCACGTTCGCGCGCGCCCTCCCTGCGGCGAAACTCGTTGCCAAAGCTGACCTCATGTAGATATTCATTGCCGTTCTCCAGGTCTTTGTCCTGGTAGTAACGTCCGGCGAGTCGGTAGGCGGTGTAAAAGCCTTCGAACTTGAGGCTGTTGACCAGGTACTTGGCGCTCAGACTCAGTGGCATGAATACGCCCGACTTAGGCTCCGGCGTCACCAGCGGCAGGGTTGGGTCGGAAAAATCGATGTAAGGCTGATCCGGTGAGCGAAATACATTGTCGTCGCTGCCGAAACCAACGCGTGCGCGTAACTGCAGGGATGTAAATTCCCGCTGTGCTTCGCGGTGCGGTGCGCGAGCATTCAGACGGTAAGGTCTGTCCTGCTCGGCCTGAATCCGTGAGATCGCAATGACGGCATAGTTGTGAATCTTCTGCCGCACGTTCTGGTCGCGCGCGAGACGAAACCAGCGTAGCGCTGCGTCGGAATCTCCCATCGCATACGCATTGAGTCCAAGATTGTAGTGCGCGGGAATGCGTAGCGACGGGTCTTCCAGGGAGATCAGAAACGCTTCACGGGCGCGGATGTGTTGGTTCGCGCGGAAATTCGCGATGCCGGAGTTGTAATGCAACAACGGGGTATCCATGCCAGCTTCGGCTGCCTGCCGGTAACGCAGCAATGCCGCCCAGTAGAGATCGTCCCGGAACAGGCGATTGCCCTCCGCGAAGTACTGCCGCGCTGACAGTGCGTGGGCGCTTTGCAACGGTGCGAGGAGGCCAATACAGACCAACAGCAGCAATGAAGCAGTAAGGGAGATCCTCTTGAACATTGGACTGGCGAAATTCCACGTTATGTCAGATAGCAAAGGTTAACGGCAAAGGCGGCGTCAAAACTATGACGTAGTGCAGGAAAAACCCCCCGAATGCGTACAAACGGGGGGTTTTTCAGCATTTGGCCGTGAGATTGCTCAATCAGTGGTTGCCGAGGTGACTAGTCGACGACTTCGTCGTGTGCGCCCTCGCCGTCGTGAGGTTCGTCGTCTTCGTGGAACTCGTCCGTGTCGACATCCTCGCCGTCTTCGAAGTCGTCCTCGTCGTCGAGTTCGTCTTCTTCAAGAATGTCATCGTGGTCGAAGTCGTCACGATGGTCTGCGTCCTCGAAGTCATGCTCGCGGTCAGACTCATTCTCGTGGTGCATGTCATCGTGGTCGTCACGCTCCTGCTCGGACTCGTCGCGCTCATCGTCATCCGCGTCGTGATCGTCGCCAGCATTGTGATCGGGTCCGTCCATTTTTGAGATCTCGGCACTGAGCGCGCCGACATTGTCCAGGACCACCATCGTGACATCGAGGTCGTCCAGCGCGTCACTCGCATTTGTGGCGTCGGCATGCGCGGCGGCCGGGAGGAATGCAACAAAGGTCAAAGCCAGGATTGCAAAAAATACAGTCAGTTGTTTCATCGTCCTACTCCTTTAGATGACGTCTACCCGCACCCTGAAAGTGCGAGCACGATCCATGTGTTCGAGGGTTGCCATTACCTCGCCACCCATGGGTGACAGGGCAATAAGTCTGAGCGGCAATAGATTTCTGCCGGCAGTGAGACTGGTCTGCCACGAGATCTCACGTTGACCCGGAAAACCGACGAGTTCGACGCCTTCCGGCAGCATTATTGTCAGGGTTGCGCCGACCAGCGGCGTGTTGGAGGCAAAAACGAAATTCACTGTCTGCGGTTCGGCCAGCGTCATCGTAATGCCGGGAACGCCAGGTGTGTCAGTCTCCGGCAGGTTCGGCGCTGTAAGGAAAAAACCACCGATCAGCCAGAGCGCGAGTCCCGCAGCGATGGCAGAACCGAAGCCGGTCATGACCCAGCGATTGCGTTGGCGACGCGAGCCCTCGTGTGTCGCACGTACAAGCGCCTGGTCGAAATAGGCTGCGTTTGCTGCTGGCATCGGGTAATCCTTTAACAGTGCCGTGATTTCAGAATCGTCCTGCATAATCTCTAACACGCTCCCTGTTCGAAAAAGGTTCCGTCCTTATCGAGAATTTCCCGCAGACGGGCCCGGGCGCGGTGCAGGCGGGACTTGACCGTGCCGACCGGAATATCCATAAGCACATGAATTTCATCGAGTTTATAGCCTTCCGTGTCATGCAGAAGGACGATGACGCGATGGTCGTCGCTGAGCTGCGATAAAGCGGCGGCTAGCCGCTCAAATCGCTGCCATTGCTCATGGTCGCGGGCCGGGTCGTCCGCGCCCGGCAGGCCGGCCAGCCCGTCACCCGACAGCTCGCCCTCTTCCACCGTGTGCATGCGCCGGCGCGCGAAACGCCGCTGTTCGTCGATGAACAGGTTGTACATCACGCGCGACAACCACGATCCCGGCGCGTCGATATTCACCAGATCGTCGAGCTTGCCGTATGCCCTGATCAGCAGCTCCTGGAACAGGTCTTCGGCCTCGGCCTTGCGGCCTGTCAGCCGCCAGGCGAGCCGATACAGCCGATCCATGTGTGGCCGTAGGATCTTTTCGAATGTGGGGTGATTCGACGTCGACATCGTGATCCCGAGTCTAGTGGTGAACGGGCTCGTGACAAGGTCATGATACGCATTTTGCCCGGCTCGCGGCTCAGCGCGTTTGATCTCAAATGCTGATTGGGAATAACAGGTAGTGGTCGACCAGCAACGCGGCGAACAATAGCCCTAAGTAGTTGATCGAATATTTGAACATCGCCATCGGCAATTCCTCGTCATCGTGATCGCGGTACATGCGAATGGCGTAGTACAGAAAGTAAGCACCGAGGATGGAGGCTGCGACGAGATATATCAGGCCGCTCATGCCAATCAGGTACGGCATGATCGTGACGAAAAATAACAGGATCGAGTAGAGGAGAATGTTGAGCCGCGTATAGGCTTCCCCGTGCGTCACCGGAAGCATTGGAATATTCACTTTCGCGTATTCTTCTTTTCGCGCGATTGCCAGTGCCCAGAAATGCGGCGGCGTCCAGACAAACACAATCAGGAACAACATCAATGCACCGCCGGTGAACTCGTCGGTTACCGCTGTCCAGCCCAGGATGGGTGGGGCCGCGCCGGCAGCTCCGCCGATCACGATGTTTTGCGGTGTGGCACGCTTCAGCCAGGCGGTGTAAACGACGGCGTAGCCGATCAAGGAGAAAAATGTCAACACCGCTGTCAGCGGATTGACGAGGAACCACAGGGTGATCATCGAGACAGCACCGAGTGATGAGGCAAACGCCAAAGCGGATTTCTCGGTGAGCCTTCCTTGTGGCAACGGGCGGCCACGCGTTCGCATCATCAGTATGTCGATGCGGGCGTCCAGCACGTGATTGAAAACGGCGGCGGAAGACGCCGCCAGCCCAATACCCAGTGTGCCGAAGACGACCGGCATGACGCCGGGCCAGCCAGGTACGGACAGGAACATGCCGACGACTGCCGTAAACACGATCAGGATGACCACACGAGGCTTGGTGAGCTCGTAATAGTCACGCCAGTCGGTGCTGATTGTTTCTACGCTCGTGTTCATAAGAGGTCGCACTGTATCGGGCGTCGTATCAAGGTGCAAGAGGCCGCTTTTTGCGGTAATTCCAGATGAGTATCGCGAATAAGGCCGCGCCCATTGCAAACCATTGCAGGGCATAGCCGAAGTGCTTGCCGGGCCCGAAATCGTTGGCCGCCCAGTGGCGCAGGTAGCCGTGTTGTTCCTGTCGATCCATCAGCAATACGAAAGGCTGCACCGGGCGACCCAGCGTGGCGGCCATCTCTTCAAGCGACGGATGGATGAGTTTGCCCTTGTCATATCCCGGGAGCGGCAGTGAGCCGACATAACCGCGGACCGTCAGCACTTCGCCAGGCGCATCGAGCTCCAGATCCTCGATGTCAGTACCCGTTTTTTGAATCCAGCCGCGATTGACCAGGAGTGCGGGCGTATCGTCGTCAATAAAGAGAGGCGTGATGACGTAGTAACCGTAGCGGTCGTTAACAATAATTTTGCCGAGAATGAACTGATGGTCGGCAGCATAACGGCCGGTAACATTCAGGCGCTGATGTGGGTGAATTTCCATGCCATCCTGCCAGGCGCTAAATCCGGCTTCGTCCTCGTAGGCGTGCTGAGTCGCGCGTTTTTCAAGTCCGCGGCTGACTTGCCAGGCGCCAAGACCTGCAAACTGCGCAACCAGGAATGCGCCGACGATAAGGAATATCCAGGAAGGCAGTGGTTCTTTGGTTTTGTCGTTCATGTCTTTCTGCGAGGGATCGTATTGGCGTCAATGCGATAATTCGTTGCATCCATTCTGGGGCCCGCGCCCCAGCAATGGCCGAAGACGAGTTCCAGATCGAGGGTGATCTTGCCGTCGGCGCCCGATCTTTGCAATTCTTCAGTCATATGCCGGAAGTGTTGTTTGCCAACCAGCGCGTGATTGCGTTGCCGCAGGGCATTACGTCCACCCATGGCGGTGAGGTCGGCAAACAGTTTCTGGGTACTGTCATAGCTGACCGAAAGCCGGTCGACATCGAGTACCGGGTCGGCAAGCCCGGCGTTCACGAGGCCGTCTCCCAGGTCGTGCATGTCGAGGAAATGATTGACGTGAGCGCGGTCGTCAACCTGGGCCCAGGCGCGCCGAATCTCCAGCAGGCTGTCAGGGCCAAGCGTGGCGAAAGCGAAAACACCACCTTTTCTCAACACGCGGGCGATTTCGGAAAACACCTGGTTCGGGTCATCAACCCAGGGCAACAGCAGGTTTGCGAATACAACGTCGATACTCTGGGCGCTGAAGGGCAAGGCAGCGGCGGTTGCCTGGACAAATGAGGACCTCGAGAACCAGGCGCGTTTCTTGCGACCGCGCTGCAGCATGTTGTGTGCCAGGTCGACGGAAATGATATGCGCTCGACCGAATCTCTTGCTCAGCGCCTGACTTGTGCTGCAGGTCGCGGAGCCGAGATCGAGGACGGTGCCGGCTTCGACGACCAGCGGCTGCAGCCTTGCCAGCAGTCCTTCGCGAGTTACCGTATGTACGAAGTCGGCATCGTCGAAGCTTGCGGCCGCGCGCTCGAAGCGGCGCCGAACGTGTCTGCTATCCAACATTGACAAACGTTAGCACGCTTTTGAGAGAGAAAGCCGCGATTCGGAACGAGCACCAGCCGGCGTTTTCCGACACAGTTCTCGAGTGACTTTATTATCAAAACTGCAGGTCATTGACGACCTGATCATGCCGCGCCGTTGCGTATTCTGCGGTGTTCTCAGCCATGCGGAAGAGCAAGCTATTTGTATGAGTTGCCAGGCTGACCTGCCGTGGATTGAGCACAGCTGTAGAACGTGCGCCGAACCACTGCCGGCGGCAACTCCGAATGCTGTGAACTGCGCCGTGTGTCAGCGTCGGCCGCCACCGCTTATCAGCGCTGTCGCACCGCTGGAGTATTCATTCCCCATTGATGCTGCAATCAAGGCGCTTAAATTCAAACGCAAGCTGTTCTATGCGCCGGCGCTCAGCGAAATACTCTGCACAAGCAGCAATTCATTGCCGGATGATATCGATGCGATTCTGCCAGTGCCACTGCATTGGCGTCGCAAGGCATGGCGTGGCTTCAACCAGGCAACGGAACTGGGCAAGCCGCTCGCGCGGCATCTTGGCCTGCCGCTTCTCAAGGGTGTATACCGGCAACACGCAACGCCATTTCAATCAGGCCTGGCCGCAAGCGAGCGCCTGAGAAACCTGCGGCAGGCGTTCACCACTAGCGGGCCTGTTGCGCACAAGCATGTCCTGATCGTCGATGATGTCGTCACGACGGGCGCGACAACGCGACAACTGGCGATAGTGTTACTGGCGAATGGGGCCGAAAAAGTGAGCGCGCTAGCCGTCGCTCGTGCATCGTTTAGGACTGTTTAGGGATGCACTGAATTGATCAGAGCTTCCCTAGCTCGCTGCGACCGGGTTGAACGTGTAATGCAAAGCAATGCCGACGAAAATGACCAGACCAATATGATGATTGTGCTGGAATGCAGAGAAGCATCCGGCCGGCTGACGATCTCGCGCCAACCACAAATGCCGCGCCATCAAAGCGCCTGCTATTGACACCGAGAGGTAATACCAGAAGCCAAGTTCGGCGCGAACTCCTATCAACATCAGCGCCAACAGCATCAGAAGTTGCAGGCCGGCGATCACGAACAGATCGACCTCGCCAAAAAGTATGGCGGTCGACTTAATGCCGACTTTCAGGTCATCTTCGCGATCAACCATCGCATAAAACGTGTCATAGATAACAGCCCAGATCATCGCGGTGCCAAAGACGAGCCAGGCCAGTTCAGGCGTTTCGCCGGTTTGGGCGGCGAACGCCATCGGCACGGCCCAGCCGAATGCTGCGCCGAGCACTAACTGCGGTATCGAGAAAAACCGTTTTATGAACGGGTAGGCCACGGTAAGGCCGGCCGCGACAATAGCCAGAAGCTGCGCCATGCTATTTAGCATGCTGGCCAGACCAATCGCGATGAAACTCAAAGCAGCAAACAGCGTCAGCGCCTCAAGCGGCGTGACCGCGCCGGACGCGATCGGCCGCGTCCTCGTGCGCTCAACATAGGGGTCGATTTTGCGGTCGACAAAGTCGTTCAGCACACAACCCGCCGAGCGCATCACAACGACGCCGAGAATAAAGATGACAAACAGACCCTGGTCGGGGGTGCCCTCACCGGCCAGCCACAAACCCCAGAGCGTTGGCCACAGCAGCAGCCAGATACCAATCGGCTTGTCGATGCGCATCAGCTTGCCGTAGTTTCGGAGCTGCGTGACGACCTCGGGCGCCAAACGGAAGGCGAGCAGTTTTCTCATGGATGGGAAGTGTACTTTATTCGCGTGCTGAGGCGCATGTATGCCCTAGACTTTCCCATAGCGTCCGGCGTCGCCAAGCCAGCGGCGAATGATCGCTGCCGAGCGATGGTCTGATGTGCTGCGTAGCAACTCTGCCGTAAGCTGGACCTGCGGCATCAGATCTGCATTGCGGACAAGATTTGCAATGCGGTAATCGGGCAGGCCGGTCTGCCGCGTGCCCAGCAGCTCACCCGGTCCCCGGAGTTCGAGATCACGCTGTGCAACGACGAAGCCGTCATTCGTATTGCGCAAGACGGTCAGTCGTTCTTTGGCGATGTGACCGAGTGGTGGCTTGTACAGCAAAACGCAATGGCTTTGTAAGTGGCCGCGACCGACGCGGCCGCGCAGTTGGTGCATCTGCGACAGACCCATTCGCTCGGCATTTTCTATGATCATCAGGCTGGCCCTGGGTACGTCGACGCCTACCTCAATGACTGTTGTTGCGACAAGCAGCTGAATCAGCCCTTCCTTGAACGCGCTCATCGCGCGCTCTTTCTCGACAGGTCGCATGCGACCGTGCACCAGGCCAATGCGAATATCAGGCAGTGCCTCGGCAAGCATCTCAAAACTGGCCTCGGCCGCCTGGTAGTCCAGCACTTCCGATTCTTCGATTAACGGGCACACCCAATAGGCCTGGTGCCCGGCCTCGCACGCCGACCGAACGCGGTCAATGATTTCGGCCCTTCGTGTCTCGGGTACCGCGATCGTCGCAACAGGTTGTCGTCCCGGCGGTAGCTCATCGATCACGGAAGTATCGAGATCGGCATAGGCGGCCAATGCCAGTGTTCTGGGTATCGGGGTTGCGGTCATGACGAGCTGATGCGGATGACCGGCCGCCGACACACCCTTGTCACGCAAGGCCATGCGCTGATGTACGCCGAAGCGATGTTGCTCGTCGATAACGACAAACGCCAGGCGCTTGAATTCGACGCCCTCCTGGAAAAGAGCGTGCGTGCCGACGATAACCTGGGCGCGTCCATCTGCGATCGCGGCAAGTGACTCCTTGCGTGCCGCGGCGCGCTGACTACCGCTGAGCCACGCCGGCTCGATGCCCAGCGGCCGCAGCCAGACAGCGAAGTTTCTCCAGTGCTGTTCCGCCAGAATTTCCGTTGGCGCCATTATCGCAGTCTGCACGCCACAGGCGATCGCTTTGATGCAGGCGATGGCGGCCACTACAGTTTTGCCGGATCCGACATCGCCCTGAATCAGGCGCATCATCGGATGTGCCTGTTCGAGGTCCGAGCAAATTTCAGCAACGACTCGTTTTTGCGCGTTCGTCAATTCGAATGGCAGGTCTGCAATAAAGCCGCTGACATCTTCATTGCCTGCCGTAAGTGCAATCGCGTCCTCGGATTCCGCAAGCGCCCGCAGGTTGCGCAGACTCAGGTAATGCGCGAGTAACTCTTCAAATGCAAGACGTTGCTGGCACGGGTGTTTCCCCGCCAACATTTTCTCTATATCGGCATCGGGTGGTGGGCGGTGCAAGTAAACTATGGCTTCGGCGAGCGTCGGCATGCCAAGTTTCTTCGTAATTTCAGCAGGCAGAAGCTCCGCTGGCGGCGCCTCCTCCATATGCCGCAAGGCCTGATCAGTCAGACTGCGCAGCCGGCCCTGTTGAACGCCCTCTGTCGCCGGGTAAATAGCCGTAAGCGAGTCGCTTGTCACCGCGTCCTGATTCTCGCGCAGTATGCGGTACTCAGGGTGGATCATTTCGAATCCGCCGGCGCCTCGGCGCGCTTCGCCAAAACAGGTGACATGACGACCAACCTGAAATTGCGCCTTTTGTTGTCGCGAGAAATGAAAAAATCGCAGCGTCAGCTGACCACTACCATCTGCAAGCCTGACCAGCAGGTTGCGCCTGCCACGGTAAACGGTTTCGCAGAGCAGCACTTCGCCGGAGACGAGGCATCGGGTTCCAGCGGCCAGCGCGCCCATCTTTACAAGCTGCGTTCTGTCCTCGTAGCGCAGCGGCAGCAGGAACAGCACGTCCTCCACTCGATAAAGGCGCAGCTTTTCCAGTTTTTTTGCAAGCGCCGGACCAACGCCCTTGAATGCCGTAACTGGTGAATCAGATTGCAAGGATCGCGTCTGCCTCGACATCGACACCCTTGGGCAACGAGGCAACGCCAACGGCGGCCCGCGCAGGATATGGCTGCTCAAAAAAGCTTTCCATTACTTTATTGACCGTCGCAAAATTACTGAGGTCCGTAAGAAAAATGGTGACTTTGACGACATCGTCCAGGCTGCCACCCGCCGCTGCTGCAACGGCCTGTAAGTTTTTAAAGACTTGTCGTGCGCGTGCTTCGAAATCGCCATCGACAACTTCCATGGTATCGGGAAGCAGTGGAATCTGTCCGGACAGAAACACGAGATTGCCCGCCTGCACCGCCTGGGAATACGTTCCTATCGCGGCGGGCGCGTGCTCGCTATGGATGGCTTTCTTATTGCTCATATATCGGTTCCTGATTTCACGCGCAGTCGCGCGATACTCGAATGACGTTGCTCATACTGCGTACGTTGCGCATGATTTTCGCAAGGTGAATGCGATCAGTGACCTGGAGGAGAAACGACAGCATCGAACAGTCTTCATGGCGGCCGAGCACCTCTACCTGCTCGATGTTTGAGCTGCAATCGGCAATTGTCGCGGCCACCTCTGCAAGCACTCCAGGCTTGTTAAGCGTGTCTGTCTGGATCTGACACGAGAACTCCCGGTCGATGTCTTTCTCCCAGGTAACCGAAATCCACTTCTCCGGGTGTTTGCGAAAATTACTCAGGTTGCCACAGCAATTTCTATGAATAACCACACCGCGACCAGCCGTCAGGTAGCCCATGACGTCATCACCCGGTATCGGGTAGCAGCACTTGGCGTAACTGACGACCATGCCTTCGGTGCCGGCGATAACCAGGCTTGCCGTGTTCGCTTCACTCTCACCGTCCTCGTTGATTCCGGCAAGGAAGCGCGCGGTTAACGGGGCCAGCCGTTGACCAAGGCCGACTTGCTCGAATAGTTCGGCGTTGTCTTTGAGTCCCAGTTCTTCTAGCGCCGCCTTCATGCGTACCTTGCCGACCTTTCGCAACGAAGAGCCGAGGTCTTTGAGCGTACGGTCGAGCAGGCGTTTGCCAAGGTCGGCCGATTCCGTGGAAAGCAGATTCTTCATATGGTGGCGAATGGCGGTTCTTGCTTTCGCTGTGCGTACAAAGGTCAGCCAGTTCGGGTTGGGTTTTGCGCCGCGCGCGGTGATGATCTGAACGGTCTGGCTGTTCTGCAGTTCGGTGCGCAACGGTACCAGCCCACGGTTGATCTTGGCAGCGATACAGCGGTTGCCAATGTCGGTGTGGACGGCGTAAGCAAAATCAACGGTCGTCGCGCCCTTGGGCAGGGGCATGATGTCGCCCTTGGGTGTGAAGACATAAATCTTGTCTGGGAACAGATCGACTTTGACGCTCTCGAGAAACTCCTCCGAAGTACCGGTCTGTTGCAGCTCGGCGAGATTTGCGAGCCACTCGCGTGCCCGACGTTGCGGCGTCGCGTCGGTCTTCTTATCGGCTTTGTATAACCAGTGCGAAGCCACACCAGCTTCAGCCACACGGTCCATCTGGCGCGTGCGAATCTGGACCTCCAAAGGCAATCCTTTCGGGCCGAACAACGTTGTATGCAAAGACTGGTAGCCGTTGATTCGGGGGATCGCAATGTAATCCTTGAAGCGACCCGGCATGGGTTTGTAAAGCCCGTGCACCAGCCCGAGTGTCTGGTAGCAGGTATTTACGTCGTCAACAACAATGCGAAAACCGTAAACATCGACAATGTCGGATAACAGGCGCTTTTTCTCCGCCATCTTCTTGTAAATACTGTAGAGGTGTTTCTGGCGGCCGATGACCTCGCCGGTGATGTCCTCTCTGGCCATCGCATTGACGAACTCCTCGGATATGCGTTTGACGATCTGGCGCTGGCTACCCTTGCTTTTCTTAAGCGTGTTTTCCAGTACGCGATAGCGAAACGGATGCAGATGTTTGAATCCCAGGTCCTCCAATTGCACCTTGAGTCTGTTGATGCCGAGGCGATTCGCAATGGGCGCATAAATATCGAGGGTTTCGCGGGCGATACGCTTTACCTTGTCCCTCGGCATGGCACCGAGCGTCTGCATGTTGTGCAGGCGATCAGCAAGCTTCACGAGGATTACGCGAATATCCTCAATCATCGCCAGCATCATCTTGCGAAAACTTTCTGCTTGCGCCTCCGCCCGGCTGTGAAACTGAATCTGATCGAGTTTGCTAACGCCGTCCACGAGCAGCGCGACCTCGTTGCCGAAATTCTCAGTGATGTCTTCAAGTGTGGCAGACGTGTCTTCTACAACGTCGTGCAATATTGCTGCCGTGATCGCCTGCGAATCGAGATGCATGTTTGCGAGTTCCTGGGCAACAGCGACAGGATGCGTGATGTAGGCTTCGCCGGTCTTACGCGTCTGCCCCTTGTGGGCGATCGCACCAAACTCATAAGCAGCAATTATCTGAACGAGTTGCTCTGCCGGAAGGTAGGACTTGAGCGTCTCCATAAGCCGGCCTACGCCGTGGTCGCGCTTGGAAGCGCCGGGCAGTTTTGACATTAATGTTGCAGCGTAATCCATGCTCCGATCATACCCGCGGATCGGGCGATATGTCGTCGCCGGGCGCGGCTAATTGCCTATGGAGATGCCGCGAACCGGAAGAATGGCCTCTATGGCTTCGGCTTGCAGCAGGTCTTCGACCACAGGCTGGTCGATCTCGTCGAGGATCGCCGGAGTAACGAGGCCTTCGGCAATTTCCCGCAATGCAACGACGGTTGGTTTGTCATTTTCCAGATCGACCATTGGCTCGGCACCGTGCGCTACACGCCGCGCGCGTTTGGCGGCGACGAGCACCATTTCAAAAATGTTTTCGATGTTTTCGACGCAGTCTTCGACCGTAATTCTGGCCATGTTCAGTGTCCTTGTTAATGTGGCAATGCGCGCTTTATTGATGCGCGGCGCAGGAGTGTACGCGAGGGACACACACGAATGCCAACCTATATAACCAAACGTTATAAGTGTGCAAGGTCCGTAACCGCTCAACCAGTGATTTCGGTGACAGCCATTCTGAGGTGCTTATCTGTCGCCGCATTGGCATGCCCCTGGCCCAGTATCACGTCGTTTAGATCCGCAACGGCCTTCTCAAGATCGTCATTAATGATGATGTAATGAAATTCGTCCCAGTGCGACATATCACCGCGTGCATCAGCCAGCCGCCGCTCGATCACTTCTGCATCGTCAGTGCGTCGGTCTCGCAGCCGCCGTTCCAATTCCTGCAGAGAGGGCGGCAGCACGAATATCGTGACGCACTCGGGCATCGATTCGCGTACCTGGCGCGCGCCCTGCCAGTCGATTTCCAGGATGACGCTGTGACCTTCCGCAAGATGCTGCTCAACCTGCTTGCGACTTGTCGCATACCAGTTGTCGAAAACCCTGGCGTATTCCAGCAGCTCACCGCTCTCGCGCAATCTTGTGAATTCGGCCAAATCGACGAACAGGTAGTCCGCGCCATCAACCTCGGTACGTCGTCTTTCGCGTGTCGTGTACGAAATCGAAAAGTGCAACTCGGGGTTACGGGCAAGCAATTTTCTGACAATCGTGGTCTTGCCAGCGCCAGAGGGTGCTGCAATGACAAACAGGCGTGCCTTGTTTTCAGTCATCGAGGTTTCGTTTATCGAGTCTTCGCTCATCAAGCCTTACTCAATGTTCTGAATTTGTTCGCGCATCTGTTCGATCAGGACCTTCAGGTCGACAGCTGCTTTCGTCGTCGTTGTGTCGGCGGACTTTGAGCCGAGCGTATTCGCTTCGCGATTGAGTTCCTGCATCAGGAAATCCAGCCGCCGCCCGACCGGTTTCTTGTCCTGCAATGCAGTGCGAATTTCAACAAGGTGACTGGCAAGTCGATCCAGCTCCTCGTCGATATCAAGTTTTTGCGCGATTAGTGCCAGTTCGACTTCAAGTCTGGCGGGGTCGGCCTGGACGTCAAGTTTATCAATTCGTTCTTTCTGCTTCGTGCGCGCTGCGCCGAGCACATCCGGCATGCGTTCGCGTACGGCGCGCGCGATCGCGTCAATATCTTTGCTGCGCGACTCAAGCATCTCTTCAATGCGCTTGCCCTCGCTTCTGCGCATTGCGGTGATGGATTCCAGTGTGGTTGAAAGCAACGTCGTCGCCAGATCAAACAGCGGTTCTGTGTCGACGTCTGTTTGCTGAATAACACCGGGCCAGCGCAATATTTCAAGCGGGTTCACAGCGGCCATGTTCGGCAGCCTCGTGCCGAGCTCTGTGATACGCGTTTCAAGCAGCGCAACAAGCTCTGCGTCGATCTGCATTTCAGACTGGCGGTTGAGGGCGTGGCGAAAGGACAAGGCGCATTCGACTTTACCGCGGCCTATAACAGCGCTGACCTGCTGGCGAAAAGCGTGTTCCTGCGGGCGTAATTCTTCGGGTATCTTGAACTGTACGTCGAGATAACGATGATTGACCGCACGAATTTCCCAACTCAGTGTGCCAATGTCCGTTTCAACTGACTCGCGCGCGAAGCCTGTCATACTGTGTACCATCTGCTCTGTTCTCCTTGGGGATTGCAGCAATTGTGATGCCTGGGTCACGGATTTCAGGATTTCAACATTCTAGTCTGTGGCCGCGGCCAAAGGCCAACAATCACTGCTTATTGCTACCTATGTGCTTCTGACTACTATGCAAATCGAATACGCCAAAGTCTCTGCTCTCGGCGATCGCCAGGACAATCAGGATCGTGCCGCCGTCGTAATTTCGGACGATGCGGCCATCATGCTGGTGTTCGACGGCATGGGGGGACACTCGGATGGCGCGCGAGCGGCGGAGACGGGACTGAAGGTGGTGCAGGATGCGTTCATGAGCACCGTGCAGCCGATCTTCGATCCGCAGGGTTTTCTGTACATGGCATTGTCGCGTGCACATGACGAGGTCGTGCGCGGAGGTCAGGACATGGCGGTCGACTTTCGTCCGCGCGCAACCTGCGCTATCTGCCTGGTCCAGGAGGGCGGGGCCTTCTGGGCGCACATCGGTGACAGCCGCATTTACCTGGTGAGGGACGGCGCAGTAGTAACCCGCTCGCGTGATCACAGCCATGTGGAAGTGCTCATACAAGAAGGTGCGATCACCGAGGAAGAAGCGCAAGACCATCCGATGCGCAATTTTGTGGAATGTTGCATCGGCGGCGATGCGCCAGTCCCCGATATGAGCATCACGAACCGCAAAGAACTGAATCCTGGTGATGTGTTGCTGGCTTGTACTGATGGACTCTGGTCGGGACTCAGTGATGCAGACATGGCCAATATTGGCGCGCCAGGAGAAAACAACCTGGTCGAGAATCTGAAAGCGCTGAGCGTTCAGGCCCTGAGCGTAAACTCCCCTCACAGTGACAATACAACGGGTACCGCGTTAAGGTGGCTCGGCCGCTGATCTGGCTGCCGAAGGAGAGAAATTATGCGCCCGAGTGGTCGCGAACCCGCAGCATTGCGCGAACTGCGTTTTGTGGTTGACTATACGAAACACGCAGAGGGCAGCGTGCTTGCCGTGTTTGGCGATACGCAGGTTCTGTGCACAGCAAGCATCGAAGATCGTGTGCCCGGCTGGATGCGCGGCAAGGGCAGAGGTTGGGTAACCGCAGAGTACGGCATGTTGCCGCGCGCAACGCATACTCGATCTGGCCGCGAAGCGGCGCGCGGCAAGCAAGGTGGCAGGACGCTGGAAATTCAGCGGCTGATAGGGCGTTCTTTGCGTGCGATAACTGACCTTGACGCTTTGGGCGAACGGTCAGTGATTTTGGACTGTGACGTTATTCAGGCAGACGGCGGAACGAGGACTGCCGCCATCAGTGGCGCCTACGTTGCACTGGCGATAGCGATGCAGCGGCATGTCGCCAAGGGCCGCTTGAAAAAGAACCCGTTGCACGGCCAGGTTGCTGCGATTTCTGTTGGCATTTATCGCGGTACGGTGGTGCTTGATCTCGATTACGCCGAGGACTCCGAGGCTGAAACGGACATGAACGTCGTAATGAACGACGCGTCACGTTTTATCGAAGTCCAGGGTACGGCAGAAGGACATGCATTCAGCGACGACGAGTTTGCGGCAATGCTGAAACTCGCACGCAGCGGGATAACAGAAATCATCGGTGCACAGAACGAGGCAATTGCCACGGCGGCGTTGTGATGAATGTGCCGAAGAAGTTCGTCATGGCCAGCAGCAACGTGGGCAAGCTGCGTGAGATCGCGTACTTGCTCGATGGATTGGGCGTTACGGTGGTCGCCCAGGCTGAGCTGGGCGTCGCAGCTATTGAAGAGACGGGCGCCAGCTTTGCAGAAAATTCTCTGCTCAAGGCGCTGCACGCAAGCGCGGCGACAGATTTGCCGGCTATTGCTGATGACTCGGGACTGGTCGTTGATGCACTGGATGGCGCGCCTGGCATATACTCGGCGCGCTATTCCGGCTCCGATGCCGATGATGACAGCAATATCGCCAAACTGCTCGACGAGTTAAAAGGTGTTTCCGGCGAGTCTCGAACAGCCGCATTTCATTGCGTCGCAACATTCGTTGCACCACAGGACACCAAGCCGCTACTGGCCGAAGGCATCTGGCACGGCTCTATACTGAACAAACGACGAGGCGCAGGCGGTTTCGGTTACGACCCGATATTCCAGGATGTTGAAAGTGGTCGCAGTGCCGCGGAACTCTCGCCCGCACAGAAAAATGTTTGCAGCCACCGTGGCCAGGCGCTGCGTAAACTTGTTGCTTTGATCGAGCAGCGATATTCGTGAAGCAACCACCTCTTTCCCTGTATGTGCATCTGCCGTGGTGTGTTCGCAAGTGTCCATATTGCGACTTTAATTCCCACCAGGCTGGTGATGCGCCGGCAAAGAAACGCTATCTGGATGCCTTGCTCGTGGACCTCGACCTGGAGTCGGCTCGGGCAGACGGGCGCGTCATTGAAACCATCTTTCTAGGCGGTGGTACGCCGAGTCTTTTTTCACCTGCCGAAATCGGCCGTTTGCTCGGCGGCATAACAACGATTTTTCAGGTTGCTGACGACGCAGAGATCACAATGGAGGCAAATCCCGGCAGCGTGGAGTGTGGTGACGCGGCAGGATACCGGAAAGCCGGCGTTAACCGACTCTCGATAGGTGCGCAGAGTTTTGACGACAGGCAACTGCAAGTCCTGGGTCGCATTCACGATAGCGCTGACATCGTAAGGGCGGTGAGCGACGCACATAAGGGTGGCTTCGAAAATATCAACATTGACCTGATGCACGGACTGCCCGGCCAAAGCGTTGCCGACGCGCTGGCAGACCTGGAATCGGCGATGCGCCTCGCACCTGCGCACATTTCCTGGTACGAATTGACACTCGAGCCGAACACGGTTTTCTACGCCCGTCCGCCGGCGAACATGCCGGATGATGAACTGGCTTTCGAAATTCAGGTTCGTGGTCGATCTTTGCTGGGTTCACGCGGCTATGCACAATACGAAGTATCAGCGTTTGCGCGTAGCGGTAGTCGCTGCCGGCACAATCTCAACTACTGGCTGTTCGGCGACTACGTGGCGGTTGGCGCGGGGGCGCACGGCAAGCTGACTGTTGCAGAGGGGATACTGCGCTACCAGAAGCCGGCGAATCCGTTGCAGTACATGATAGATGTCGAGACAGGTGCCGATCTGGGGCGGGCGGTGGCGCTAAGCGCCTCTGATCTCGTGTTCGAATTCATGTTGAATGCCTTGCGCCTGAATGACGGATTTGCCGAGAGCACCTTCTGTGACACCACTGGTCTGACCGCAGCGGCTCTATTCGCTGCCACGAGCGGCGCCCGCGAACGAGGCTTGATCGCGCGCGCCGACGACGCCGTCTGGCGACCAACGGACCTGGGCGGTCGTTTTTTGAATGACTTGCAGTCCGAATTTCTTCTCGACAGCGCTTAATGGGATCGATATTGAGGCGTCAAATTGCGCGCTTTCGGTGGGTGGAAATCCAAATTCACCAGTCGTGGAACCCTGGTTCAAGATTTTCATTTATGCACAACACTACGGCGACGCCTTTATTTTCAGCGTTAGAGGCACCCGATCTCACTCGCCGCGTTGCATGTCGCGTGTAAGCCATTGTTTTTCCTACGCTAACGAAAATGGACATAAAATAGTCATTTTGAAAACGATGCTTGAAAAACCGCAACTTAGGGCATTCACTCAAATTTTGTCCACAGTCTTATCCACAGGTTCTGTGGATAAGAATCAAGGCTTGCAGCAATCCCCGCTTCGCTATATCCTACGCGACCTTTTTCATATGTTAGCGCGCTCGGGAGAGCCATCATGAAAGCCGATATTCATCCCAATTACGACGACATCAAGGTCACCTGTGGTTGTGGCAACGAATTCACGACGCGTTCAACGCTCGGCGAGGATCTCCAGGTTGAAGTGTGCTCCTCGTGCCATCCGTTCTACACCGGCAAGCAAAAGATCGTCGACACAGGTGGACGTGTTGACAAATTCCGCCGCAAGTACGGCTTAAGCTAGTAGCAACGTTCGCCGCGGAGATTGCTTCGCTGGCAGTTATGACCGGGCGCAACGGTCTTTCACGACACCGGAACCCGCAGGGCTCTGCTATGCTCATGTAGTTCGTTCGAGGGAATTTGAGGAAAAAATGAGCGAGGATGCCTACCGACTAACGAGTCCAAGCGGCTCTGAAATGGAATTACCGGTCAGGAAAGGCACAGCCGGTCCGGATGCAATCGATATTGCGCGCCTCTACAAAGAACAGGGCGTATTCACCTATGATCCCGGCTTTGTCGCAACGGGAAGTTGCGAGTCCGATATCACCTTTATCGACGGTGAAGAAGGCATCCTTATGTACCGGGGCTATCCGGTGGAACAACTCGCGGCGCATTCCAGTTTTATCGAAGTTGCCTATCTTTTGTTGCATGGCAACCTGCCGACAACCGATGAGCTGGCCGGATTCGATCAGACGATTCGACGACACACAATGCTCAACGAAGGCATGCTCAGTTTCTTCAAGGGCTTTCGCTATGACGCCCATCCGATGGCGATGTTGTCTGCGGTCGTTGGTTCAATGTCGGCGTATTACCACGACGAGCTGGACGCCTCGAATCCCAGGCATCGTGACAAATTTGCGCACCGGATTCTTGCCAAGTTGCCGACAATCGCAGCCGCCGCGTACAAGCTTAATGTCGGGCAGCCCTTCATCTATCCGCGCAACGATCTCAATTATTGCGAAAACCTCCTGCACATGTTGTTTGCGGTCCCGGCGGAACCCTACGAGATTGATCCTGTTGCCGCGGAGGCGCTCGATCTCCTGTTCATTTTGCATGCCGATCATGAACAAAATTGCTCAACGTCGACCGTCCGTATGGCAGGCAGTTCTGGCGCAAATCCTTATTCGGCAATCGCGGCAGGCATATCCGCTCTTTGGGGACCGGCACACGGAGGGGCGAATGAGTCTGTGCTGACGATGCTGGAAGAAATCGGTGATGCGAGTCAGATTGGCAAGTTCGTAGCCAAAGCGAAGGACAAGAATGATCCGTTTCGCCTGATGGGTTTTGGACATCGTGTTTACAAGAACTTTGATCCGCGCGCGACGATTATTCGCGGTATGTGCCACAAGGTTCTGGCGAGACTTGATCAAAGAAACACGCCGTTGTTCGATCTGGCCCTTGAACTGGAGAGTGTGGCGCTCAAGGATGAATACTTCATCGAGAAAAATCTGTATCCGAACGTCGACTTTTACTCGGGTATTATTTACAAGGCGTTGGGAATTCCGACCTCGATGTTCACGGTCATGTTTGCGCTTGGCCGTTCCGTCGGTTGGGCTGCACATTGGCGCGAAATGATTGCGAACCCGAAAGGCAAGATATCGCGACCACGCCAGATCTATACCGGACCGACAGTGCGGGACTATGTTCCTATCAAAAAACGCTAGTTAGGGTCACTGTCCCCCCTACTGTCCCCCCAACAGTTCGTGTACGCCATTGGAGTCGACGCGCCGCATTGGCTTGCCGTCGATCGGGCTCATCGGCGCTTGCCGAATACCATCCACCGGAAACACGGTTGCTTCGATCGAACTATTGTTGTGGTGAAACTGGAAGCCCGCATAGGTTTCAACCTGGTTGCGGCGACTCTTGAGTCGGCGCTCATAGGGTCGAAACTGCAGGCCGATATCGGCAAGCTCCAGTGCAACCGCTTCCGGACTGTCCGCGAATACATGCAGATTGATAACGGAATTTTCGTCGGCCGTGCCGGCCAGCACGGGCCCGACAAGTCGCGGTGCAAAACTGGCGAGTAGTTCCATCGTCGCAAGCGCCGCGACGCGCATCAGGCGCAAGCGATCTTCGTGTGAGTCGCCACCGAAAATCTGCAAGTGTTCGGCAACCGCCGCTTCGATTTCCGTGTTACCCGGCAGTGATCCACGTGCATTGAACCCCAGGCGTTCGGCGGCCTTTCGTTTTGCCAGGCGATAGTCGCGCATACCATGATTGACGATGATGCGGGCTGCTTCCTGGGCGACCAACTGACGCGCGCGCCCGGTTTCGCTTGTCTGTCTTCTGCTCATGGCGTCAGAATATCGATTCCACTTCTTCGTCTTGCGCTGGCTCCGGGTCCAGGCCGTCAGCGTCGTTAAATGGATCTGACAACTGCTCCAGTTGCTCGCATTCCGGAACGTGCTTTTCGCGAAATACTTCAAACGTCGTATTGTCCTGACCGGCCCGTGCCGGGCAGCCGGTATCGCGGTCGATCAAAACCGACACGATGCCTTCGGGCATCGGCATCTGATTTTCGGGTACTCCGGCGAGGGCAATGCGCATGAACTCGATCCAGATAGGCAGCGCCGTCCTGGAGCCTTCTTCGCCCGGGCCCAACGGCAAGTCATCGTCGTAGCCGACCCAGACGATAGTTGCGAGGTCCGCATTGAAACCGCCAAACCAGGCATCACGGCGATCGTTGGATGTTCCGGTCTTGCCGGAAAGATCTTTGCGGCCGAGAACCAGTGCTCGTCGACCGGTGCCGCGACGTACAACGTCACGCATCATGTCTTGTACCAGAAAAGCGTTTTGCAGAGTGATTGCCTGGGGCGCGATATTGATGCCCTCATAGAGCTCCGGTGAGATCGTGGCGTCGGGCATGTACGTCTCAATTACGACGGCCATTTCCTCCAGGCTCATTTCTTCAATCAAGTCGTCATCGAATCCTGCGACAGGTGCGTTCGCGACACAGCGATCGCACACTATTGCCGGCTCCGCGCGGTACAACGTGTTGCCGTCGGGCCCAAAAATTGCATCTATAACATACGGCTGAACCTGGTGTCCGCCGTTGGCAAGCGTTGCATACCCTTGCGCCATATCCAGCGGCGAGGTCTGGCCGCCACCCAGCGCGAGCGAGCCGTTGCGTGGCAAAGCCGCATCGCCGAAACCGAATTTTGCGATGTGACGGACGGCGTTTCCGATGCCCGTCTCGAAGAGCAGCAGGCGTACGGATACGAGATTCCTCGAGCGCACCAGTGCCTCGCGCATGCGCGTTGGGCCGTAAAAGCGGCCGCTGTAGTTCAGTGGTCGCCACACCGCTTCAAGTTCTGCCGAGCTAATGACAACAGGAGCGTCGAGAATGACAGTCGCGAGTGTATTGCCGTGCTCCAGCGCCGCCGAGTATATAAAAGGCTTGAAGGACGAACCCGGCTGTCGATAGGCTTGCCGCGCGCGGTTGAACTTGCTGATGGTGAAGTCGAATCCGCCGGTCAGCGCAACGATGGCACCATCGCCAGGATCGATGGAGACAACAGCACCCTGTGCCTCCGGAAGATTTGCAAGTGCCCAGCTGTCGTTTGCGGTCGGCATGACGTAGATGATATCGCCAACGCCCAGTACCTCAGTAACGGTTTCAGGATCGGGCCCGGTGTTTTCGCGGTCGATGAACGGTTTGGCCCAGCTGATCCCGGCCCATGGCAACGTCGCCTCGCCGCCACCCCGAAACCTGATGGTCGCGCTGTTGTCCTCTGCGGTTGCGGTAACGAGCACAACCGATAACCCGCCTGGCGCGTATTGTTGCAGTGGTTCGCGAACATCGAGCGGCCACTCGTCGAACGGTAGTGCGAGAGTATTTGCCGTCAGTTCTACCGTTGTGAGGGGACCTCGAAAGCCACGTCGACGCGTAAATTCCAGTAGCCCGTTCCGCAATGCGTAGTTGGCAGCCCGTTGTAATCGAGAGTCGAGAGATGTCACGACGCTGTATCCGGCACTGTAGGCGTCCTCGCCGTAGCGCTTCAACATGTCGCTGCGCACCATTTCGGCAACGTACGGTGCGTTGAGTTCGATGGCGGCACCGTGCATCTTGGATTCCATCGGAAACATCATTGCCTCGGCGTATGCCGAATCGTCGATATAATCCAGATCGTGCATGCGGCCTAAAACGTAGCTGCGGCGGATCTCGGCGTTTGCGGCACTGAACACCGGGTTATAGCGCGATGGCGCGGGCAGTATTCCAGCCAATGTTGCGGCCTCGGCGACGTTGAGGTCGCTGAGAGTCTTGTTGAAGAACACCTGGGATGCGGCTGCCACACCGTAGGCGCGCTGACCAAAAAACATCTTGTTCAGAAACAGCGCCATGATCTGCTGTTTCGAAAATTCCTGTTCGATCTTATAAGCCAGAAACGCCTCACGGAGCTTGCGGGCCAGTTTGCGCTCGCGGCTCAGAAAATAGTCGCGGGCCAGCTGCTGAGTCAGCGTGCTGCCGCCGCTCGCCGCTTCCCCGCGGATAAGGTATTGCACGATGCCACGCAATATGCCGCGGTAATCGACGCCGGGGTGGACAAAAAATCGACGATCTTCGGCGGCAACAAAGGCATTGACCACGTGCTCCGGGACCTCATCGAACGTGATCGGAATGCGTCGACGCTTGCCGATTTCGCTGATTAGGTGGCCGTCGCGGCTGAAGATTCTTAGCGGAACCTGGAGCGGAATGTGGCGAATTGTCTCCGCGGCCGGTAGTCCGGGCTGTACAAAATAATAGGCGCCTATGATGCCGCCGCTGACGCCAACGGCCCCCACGGCGCCGAGTCCCAGGAGCACGATCAGACACCTGATAAGTCGTCGACGCGTTGTGTGATGTGGCTTCTTGTTCAATTTTGATGGTTTATGCATGGTTACTGGCGGTTTCCGGCGAATACCCGTGTTTTACGAGCATTTATTCACCTTATTAAAAGCTACGGTAGTGTCCGGTTGGTGCAAGAAATATGGCCGTCTTGGGGCAAATGGCGGTTCTGCAGTTCTGAGGCCGTTGATGATAAACGGCGATGCCGGAGCGCTGCAATAAGCAAGTCTCATTCAAGGCCGGGGACTGGATCACGGAATGTGTACATACAGGCGCATTATCATTGGTTTCCCGGATCGTGAACAAAGTCACGTTTTATTTAACATTTTATTGATATATAGTTAAATCGCTTGCTAAGGTCTTAGTTATCTTTGACTCGCAACTTACCGACTTAGAAGGAAAAACACGTGCTTTTTGGCAAAAAAATGCAGCCGCTGCTGGGCCTCGATATCACGACGTCGTCGGTCAAACTGATAGAGCTTTCGCAGAGCGGAAAGCGCTATCGTGTCGAGTCCTACTCAGCAGAGCCTACCCCGCCAAGTTCGGTAAACGAAAAGGCAATTGTCGACGCGAAGGCTGTCGGTGAAGCTATTCGCCGCGCCGTGAAGCGCGCCGGGGCCAAGGCAACCGATGTCGCTGTTGCAATCAGTGGCGACGCAGCTATTACCAAGATCATTCAGATGCCCGCGTCTTTATCGGAAAGAGACCTTGAGGGCCAGGTTGAAATTCAGGCTGACCAGTACATTCCATTTCCAATGGAAGAGGTGAGCTTCGATTATGAAGTGATCGGTGCGAATGAAGGCGACCCCGAATTACTGGATGTGTTGCTCGTGGCGACGCGTACCGAAAACGTCGAACAGCGCCAGGCGGCTGTGGCCGCGGCCGGACTGGTTACGCAGATCGTAGATGTTGAGGCCTTCGCGCTCGAGAACGCCTGTCGACTGCTGAGTCACCAGATTCCGGACGGCGGCATGGGGCAGTCGGTCGCAGTTGTCGACATCGGCGCCAGCAGCACGACATTTAGTGTGCTACAGGATCTCAAGGTCATATACACGCGTGATTTTAACTTCGGTGGCCAGCAGCTGACCGAGGAAATCATGCGTACCTACGGACTTTCGATGGAAGATGCCGGCCGCGCCAAGAAACAAGGTGGCCTGCCAAGCAACTATCAACCTGAAGTCCTGGAACCGTTTATTGATGACATGACACAGCAGGTCAGCCGATCGTTACAGTTTTACCTTGCATCAGGCGGTGGCCGCGAGCAGCCGGATATGATTCTGGTCTGTGGTGGCTGCGCCAACATCCCGGGTATTTCGGATGTCATCTCAAGTCGCGTGGGTATACCAACCGAAGTTGGCGACCCGCTCGGGCAAATGAAAATCTCATCGAAAGCCAAAGCACAAGGCGTGAACAAAGATGCGACAGCATTGCTTACAGCCTGTGGGCTTGCATTGAGGAGCTTCGACTAATGCCAAATATTAATCTACTCCCCTGGCGCGAGGCGGAACGCAAACAACGCCAGCGCGATTTTGGCGTTGCTTCAGGCGGAGCCGTTGTGGCGGCCATCGTCGTGATCATGCTTACAGTGTTCTCTTTCTCGCAAATGATTTCTGCTCAAGATCAGCGCAACTCCAAACTCAAAGCAGAAATCGAAGAGCTTGAGAAGAAGATCACCAAGATTGATGGCCTGGAGCGACAGAAAGAACGACTGCTGGCGCGCATGGAAATTATTGACGAGTTGCAGAAGAGCCGTCCGGAAATCGTGCATTTATTCGATGAAATCGTCAGACAGCTTCCGGAAGGCGTGTACCTGACTGGAATGAAGCAAACAGGCTCACGCGTCGAAATTCGTGGCGTTGCGCAGTCAAGTACGCGCGTATCGGCGCTGATGCGGCAAATCGATGCATCGAAGTGGTTGACCGACCCTGAGGTTGAACGGGTCGAAACCACGCAGGCAGGAGCATCACGTCAGTCCGAGTTCGTTGTTTACCTGAAGCAGGTACGTTTCGGAGATGATATGGAGGACGAAGGATGAACATCGTCGAAGAACTCCAGAGTCTTGACATCAATGACGTTGGTCGTTGGCCGCTGGCTTTTCGCGCGGCTGTAATCGCGATTGTTTTCGCTCTGGTAACGGGCTTGGGAATCTACTGGCTCATCATTGAGGATGCTGCACCGCAATTGCAGCGCGTGCAGGATGATGAGGTGCAGTTGAAGCTCACGTTTGAAAACAAACAACGTAAAGCGGCAAACTACAACGCTTACATAGACCAGCTTGCCGCCATCAAACAACAGTTTGGTACGATGCTCAGGCAATTGCCGGGCAAGACGGAAATTCCGAGCCTGATAGTTGACATCTCGCAGACAGGTCTTGCGGCAGGTTTGCAGGAAAAGTTGTTTGTTCCACTGGCGGAAATACCAAAAGACTTTTACGCTGAAAAGCCAATCAAAATCAGGCTGACGGGTGGTTATCACGAGATCGGTAACTTTGTGAGCGGAATTGCGTCGTTGCCACGAATCGTGACACTGCACAACATTTCGATTACTCCGGAAAGCGGGGATTCATTTGACAATCTGAGCATGGAAGTAACCGCTCAGACCTACCGTTATCTTGACGAGGAGGCAGAGTGACGATGCGCGCTTCTCTCACGATAAAGCAGATATTGATACTGGCGGTGACGCTGTCAGGTCTCGTCGCTTGTGGCGCCGACATGGATGAACTGGACGCGTACATAGTCGAAATCAAGGCAAAACCCGGCAGTGGCATCGATGACTTGCCAGACCCGAATTTATACGAGGCTTTCCAGTACGTTGCGGATAAGGACGGCATTCGCTCGCCGTTCAGACCGGACACGCCACAGGTTGCTGGCGGAAGCAATCGTATACGCCCGGTTCTGGATCGCAGCCGCGAATTCCTGGAGAGTTTTCCGCTGGATACGCTTGGCATGGTGGGAACTTTGCATATCGGTGAAACGATGTACGGGCTCCTACGGACTTCAGACGGCTTGATTCACCGTGTCGTTCCTGGGAATTACCTGGGGCAAAACGATGGACGAATCACGCAAATTTCCGAATCAGAAATCACACTGGTGGAAATTATTTCTGATGGAATTGGCGGCTACATTGAGAGAGACGCTGCTGTTGGTCTTAGAGACTAACGCCTGATTGGAACTGGGAGTAATTTAGAATGATGTTCAAATTAATACCGACGGTCGGTCAGTGCAATACAGGGTCAAGACTGGCCGTATTGACACAGGCGATTTTACTGCTTTTCTGCGGCGCAGTGGCAAACGCACAGGATGGTAACCGGCTGCAAGATATTCAGGTTCAGAGTCTGCCCGGACAGCGCGTAGAGCTGAAATTAATTATGAGTGACACGGCTCCCGAGCCGCTGACATTCACGATCGAGAATCCTGCGCGGATTGCACTGGACCTGCCCAACACATCATTAGGAATGACCTCGCGCCGGCGCGACGTGAATCTCGGACCGCTGATCACTGTGCTCACCGCTGAAGCCAACGGACGCACTCGCGTTGTGCTGAACCTGGGAACCATGGTCAAGTACGAAACAAGCAGAAGCGGCAATGTTGTCACCATCATGTTAGGTGGCGGAGATGACTACAGCCCAAGGACCACCAGGTTCGCGGATACATCTGCAACAGAATCTCGTTCTTACGCTGCCCCAGGAAGTCGTGCGATTTCAAGCATTGATTTTCGTCGTACACGTGACGGCGGTGGCCGGGTCGTTATTCGTCTGACCGACCCATCTACGCCAGTTGATATTCGACAGGAAGGCGGTCGCGTTGTTGCAATCTTCAAGGATACGCGCTTGCCGGCCGAACTCATGCGTCGACTCGACGTGAGGGACTTCGCGACGCCGGTTACAACGGTTGATGCGTTGCGCACGAATCTCGACACGCGAATCGTAATTTCCGCAGATGGCAAGTATGAGCAACTTGCATATCAGTCGGACAATGAATTTACTATTGAAATTAATCCTGCCGCCGATATGACAAGGGCTGAGTCCAGCCTGTTCTCCGAAACCAAGGAATACGACGGTCAACGATTGACGTTGAATTTCCAGGACATCGAGACACGCGCTGTACTGCAGCTACTGGCTGAAACGTCAGGCAAGAATATTGTGGTCTCCGACACCGTTCAGGGAAGCGTTACGCTGCGCTTGCGCAATGTTCCGTGGGATCAGGCACTCGACATTGTCATGACCACCAAGGGTCTGGACATGCGTCAAAATGGCAACGTCATTATGGTCGCGCCAGCCGAGGAGATTGCCGCTCGCGAAACCGCTGATCTCGAAGCGCAACTCGCAATTAGCGAGCTCGAGCCGATGTACTCTGAGTTCCTGCAAGTGAATTACGCAAAGGCCGCAGACCTGGCATCACTGATCACCGGCGAGGGTGGTGGCAACGCAATGATGTCGGAGCGCGGCAGCATTGGCGTCGATGAACGCACCAACACGTTGCTGGTACAGGACACGGCTGAGCGTCTGCAGGACATTCGGCGCATGGTTCGCACTCTGGATATCCCGATCAAACAGGTTCTGATCGAGTCGCGAATCGTTGTGGTTAATGATGATTTCAGTCGCGATCTCGGTGTGCGCTTCGGCGTTACCGGATTCAAGGAGAACAGCACTGACGGGTTAACGGTAATTTCCGGATCGGGAATCGGTACCGACACGATGATTAACTCTGCGATAGGCAATCTGGCGGATCCGGCCAATGGCACGATCTTCCCCGTGGAGCTGCCGCTGCTCTCGAATCGTTACAATGTGAATGTGCCCATTGCCGATGCAGCCGGGCGTTTCTCTATCGCGATACTCGAGACCGACTACCTGGTAGACCTCGAATTGTCGGCCCTGGAAGCCGAAGGTCGCGGTGAGATCGTGTCGACACCGCGGGTCATCACGGCCAATCAGAAGGAAGCCAAGATCGAGCAAGGCGTGGAAATTCCATACCAGCAATCTGCTTCCTCCGGGGCCACAACGATTCAGTTCAAGAAAGCCGTGCTAAGCCTGACGGTGACACCGCAGATTACGCCGGACAACAATATCATTATGGATCTCAAGGTGCATAAGGACAGTGTTGGCGAAATCGTCTCAACAGGTGGTCTGGGTGGTACAGTACCGAGCATCGATACTCGCTCTATAGAAACCCAGGTGCTTGTGGCTGACGGCCAGACGGTTGTCCTCGGTGGTATCTACGAAACGGAACGTCGTGAGGTAATCAGGAAAGTTCCTTTCCTCGGCGACCTTCCATTCGTTGGCGCATTGTTTCGCAGCACGCAGCGTGTTGACAACAAAGCCGAGCTGCTGATTTTCGTAACGCCGCGTATCCTTGAGGAAGGTAGTAACATCTACTAGGCGACCGCATCTCGAACGAGCCAGAAAGCCAACCTTCGGGTTGGCTTTCTCTTTAGAGGCCTTAGAAGCAGCAAATGAAACATCCCAGGAACATCTTTCTCATAGGGCCAATGGGTGCAGGAAAGTCGGCTGTAGGGCGGTATCTGGCGCGCGCTTTGCATCTGTCTTTTGTTGACAGCGACGACGAAATCGAGTCTCGAACAGGCGTTGATATTCCTTTCATTTTCGAGAAAGAAGGCGAACAAGGCTTCCGCAAGCGTGAGGCGGCGGTCATAGACGACTTGAGTAAGATAGATGGCGTGGTATTGGCCACAGGGGGTGGTGCCGTCGTCGATCCCGAAAACCGCAGTCGCCTGGGCGGAAGAGGCTATGTTGTTTATCTGTACACGAGCGTCGACGAGCAGGTCAGCCGCACCCAGAGAGGCCGAAAACGGCCAATGCTCGAGAATGACAATCCGCGCGGAACGCTGGAGGAGTTGCTGGCAAAGCGCGATCCATTGTATCGAGAGATCGCAGACCTCGTTGTTGAGACCGATGGCCGCAAAGTCAAATCAGTCGCGAATGAGATAATCGAGCAGATCAGCTAACCTACGCGCATGGGCGCGAACACGACAGTAACGGTAGACTTTGGCGAGCGGAGCTATCCCATCGTCATTGGGACTGGATTGCTGGATGGCGGTTTCGATCTGAGCGAATACGTCAAAGGCTCGGATTGCCTCATTGTCAGCAACGATACCGTTGCGAATCTGTATCTTGATCGCCTGCTACCAAACCTCGCTGGCCGCGATGCGTCGAGCATCAGCCTTCCCGATGGCGAAGCACACAAGACCATGGCTACCATGCAGACAATACTTGACGAACTTGCGCGGACGGGGGCGGGTCGCGATACAACCATTGTTGCGCTCGGCGGTGGCGTCATCGGCGATATCGCCGGGTTTGCGGCGGCTTGCTACATGCGCGGTGTGTCATTCATACAAGTGCCGACGTCGTTGCTCGCGCAGGTCGATTCTTCTGTCGGCGGCAAGACGGGAGTGAACCACGAGAAGGGCAAGAATCTGATTGGAGCATTTCACCAGCCACAGGTCGTCATGATCGACACACAGACGCTCGGCACCCTGCCGGATCGCGAGATAAAGGCCGGACTCGCCGAAGTCATAAAGTACGGTGCCATTTGCGATCTGCAATTTATGGCCTGGCTCGAAGACAACGTGCAGGCGCTACTGGATAAAGAGCCGGAAGCGCTGGCCTACGCGATTCAGCGTTCGTGCGAGCTCAAGGCCGAAATCGTCGCTGCGGACGAGCGCGAGGCAGGTCGTCGGGCGTTATTGAATTTTGGCCACACCTTCGGACACGCGATCGAGCATTGCCTGGGCTATGGTGAGTGGCTCCATGGTGAGGCTGTTGCTGCAGGAATGGTCATGGCTGCAGAGCTTAGCGGTATCGACATTAACGAGGTATCACGATTGCGCAATTTAATTGCGCGCGCAGGGTTGCCGACCGCGCCACCACAAATAAGTGCGGAAGATCTGCTTGCCGCGATGACCAGAGACAAGAAGGTGAAGCGGAACGAAATGCACTTCGTGTTGCTGAATCAACTCGGCGATGCGTATCTGACGTCCGAATACGATGAGGCGCGCCTGCACGATATTTGTGCGGCATCCAGCTAATGTCAACGGCGGGCCTCGCACCCTATGCTGCCGACGAAGCGTTGAGCCGCGGCAGGAAGTATGATGAACCAGCCTCTGCTTATCGCGGCGAATATCAGCGTGATCGCGACCGAATTATTCATTCGACCTCATTCCGGCGTCTCGCGTATAAAACGCAGGTTTTCGTCAATCACGAAGGTGATCTGTATCGTACCCGGCTGACACATTCGCTGGAGGTGTCGCAGGTTGGCCGCACGGTCGCCGTGGCGCTGAATCTTAATGAACCGCTAACCGAGGCTATTTCCCTGGCGCACGATCTTGGCCACACGCCCTTCGGCCATGCCGGTCAGGATGCGCTGAACGCTTGCATGCGGGACTTCGGCGGCTTCGAACATAACCTGCAGTCGCTGCGTGTGCTCGATGAGATTGAGGACAAGTACGCCGACTTTCCCGGCTTGAATCTCATGTTTGAGACACGTGAGGGCATACTCAAGCACTGCTCGGCACGCAATGCCCGAAAACTGGGTGATGTCGGGGAGCGATTTCTGCGACGCACTCAAGCGGGCCTCGAGGCACAACTTGTAAATGTTGCTGACGCGATTGCCTACAATAATCACGATATCGACGATGGCTGTCGCGCCGGGCTACTGAGTATTGAGCAGCTTCGCGAGCAACCGTTTTTCGGCAAGCACTACGATGAAGTTCACAGGCGCTATCCAAAACTCGAAGACCGGCGTTTGTTGTACGAAATTATCCGCAGAATGTTAGGTGTTGTTATCGCAGATCTGATCGGAGAAACACGTCGCCGCCTCGTGGCCGCTGCGCCGGGTTCCATTGACGAGGTGCGCGCAGGGAGCGAGCCACTGGTGTCGATGTCGGACGAAATGCACGAGCAGCACGTGTCGCTGAAGCAGTTTCTGCACCAGCATCTTTACAGGCATGAGAAAAAACTTGCGATGACACGCGAAGTGCAAGCCATAGTTCAGGATTTGTTTGCAGCCTACATGAATGACGTTGACCAAATGTCGCCGCAGTTTGCTGCTGCGGCAAACGGTCTGAATGGCGCGCCGCAGGCCCGCGTTGTTGCCGACTACATTGCTGGCATGACGGATCGCTTTGCGATAGCTGCACACCGGAACCTCGTGGGCTGATAGAATGCGCCGCCGTAGGCCGCACGAAGTGCCAGAGGACAGCAATGATTCACAAATCCATCCCCAATAAAGATCGCCTGATATTCGCGATGGATGTTCCTGATTGCGAGCGCGCGAAGGAACTCGTCGTACAACTGGGCGACTCGGTGACCTTTTACAAAATTGGTCTTGAGCTGATGATGAGCGGCAAATACTTTGAGCTGTTGGACTGGATGCTTGCGGGTGACAAGAAGGTTTTCTGCGATCTCAAGTTTTTTGATATTCCAGCCACTGTCGGCGCGGCTGTTCGGCAGCTAAAGGATCGTGGTGCGACCTTCGTCACCGTGCACGGCAATCGCTCGATCATGGAAGCCGCAGCCGACAACAAGGGCGATAGCCTGAAGGTTTTGGGCGTTACCGTTCTGACCAGCCTTGACCGTGGTGACCTTGACGATCTTGGCTTCGAATGTGATTTACAGGCGCTGGTATTGTCGCGTGCGAAGCAGGCGCTGGATGCGGGTTGCGACGGCGTAATTTCGTCGGGCCTTGAGGTGCCTTTACTGCGTCAGTATGTCGATGACAAGTTAATTGTGGTTTCGCCCGGCATTCGTCCTGTGGATAACAAGCCGGTGGGTGATCAAAAACGGGTCGTAACTGTCGAGACGGCATTTTCCAACGGCGCGGATTATATTGTCGTCGGCAGGCCGATTCGCGATGCGGGTGATCCGCAGGCGGCGGCCGAAGCAATGCAGACGGCCATCGCTGCGGCGGTTGGCGGGTGACAGCGGCGCTAAAAAATGACCTGCTGCTGCGCGCGCTCATGCGTCAGCCTGTGCCGCGTACGCCTACCTGGATAATGCGTCAGGCCGGCCGTTACCTGCCGGAGTATCGCGAGGTTCGTGCGGAAGCCGGCGACTTCATGAGCTTGTGCCGGAATCCGGATCTCGCATGCGAGGTAACGTTACAGCCGCTGCGCCGTTACGATCTGGATGCCGCAATATTGTTTTCCGATATTCTGACGGTTCCGGACGCCATGGGACTTGGCCTCTACTTCGTAGCCGGCGAGGGGCCGAAATTTCGCAATCCGGTACGCACCGCGAACGCGATTCGCAACCTGCGTATCCCGGATGTTGAAAAAGAGCTGAGCTACGTTTTCGAGGCAATGCGCACGGTTCGCCGTGAACTCAATGGCGATGTACCGTTGATCGGTTTCGCGGGCAGCCCGTTCACCGTCGGCACCTACATGGTCGAAGGTGGTTCGAGTCGAAGTTTTTCCACTATCAAGGGACTCGCGGCAGAAGCGCCAGATGTGCTCGACGAACTTATGAACACGATTGCGAACACAACAATCGAATATCTCAATGCGCAAATCGATGCCGGTGCACAGGCTGTGCAGATCTTCGACACCTGGGGCGCCACACTGGAGCCGGATGATTTTCGGCGCTTCTCGCTCGCGAGCATGCAAAAAATTATCGACGGCCTTACGCGCGAGAGGGACGGTCGGAAGGTACCAGTGATTCTCTTTACCAAGGGAGCAGGCGCGTTGCTTGCCGATCTTGCGGACACCGGATGTGATGCACTGGGCGTTGACTGGACGACGGATCTTGCAACTGCAAGGGAGTTCGTCGGCGACAAGGTTGCGTTACAGGGAAATCTGGACCCCGCAGTACTCCGCGAAAGTCCTGACACCATCAGGCAGGGAGTTGCGGCGACGCTGGCGAGTTTCGGGACAGGTCCAGGTCACATTTTCAACCTCGGGCATGGCATTACGCCTGATATTGATCCCGATCACCTGGGCGTACTCATCGATGCCGTCAAAGAACTAAGCCCCGCCTATCACACGTAGAGCAAGGGTGGGCAGGGGGGACAGTGACCCTAACCAGGGGGACAGTGACCCTAACTCTTGAGTGATCTAAGGGAAAAGCAACCCCAACTGTTGAGTTAGGGTCACTGTCCCCCCTTGTCCTTCTGTCCCCCCTTGTCCCTGTCACCCCAATTAGTCGCGCAAAGCCCGCCTGAGAATCTTGCCGACATTGGTCTTCGGCAAATCGTCGCGAAACTCAACAATGCGCGGGCGTTTGTAGTTCGTCAGGTTTGCGCGGCAATGATCGAGGATGTCCTGTTCGGTAACGCTGTCGTCCGTTCGCACAACGAAAATTTTGACGATTTCTCCGCAACGCTCATCCGCCAGGCCGATCGCCGCAGCTTCAAGCACACCATTGAGTTCAACAACGACGTTTTCGATTTCGTTCGGATACACATTGAAGCCGGAGACGAGGATCATGTCCTTCTTGCGGTCCTCGATGAATATATAGCCATCCTCGTCCATGCGACCCACGTCGCCGCTACGCAACCACCCGCCAGGCAACATCACTTCGGCGGTTTCCGCAGGACGTTGCCAATATCCTTCCATTACCTGCGGGCCCTTGATGCAGATCTCACCAATCTCGCCGACCGGCAGCGACTCGCCATCGTCGTTCGCGATAATAACTTCTGTGGATGGCAGTGGCAGCCCGATGGCGCCAGTGAACTCGGAGTCAATACGACAGACAATCGCCGCTGGCGATGTCTCGGTGAGCCCGTATCCTTGCAGAATCGAGTTCCCCGTTCTCTCCCGCCACTCTTTCGCGATGGCCGGTTGAACAGCCATTCCTCCGCCTATGCACACGCGCAAGTAGCTGAAATCGATGCCGGAAAAACTGGGCGTATCCAGCAGCGCAGCGAACATCGTGTTCACGCCGGTGAACATGTTGAACTTAAACTTGGCGATCTCTTTGGCGAAACCCTCGAAATCGCGTGGGTTGGTAATGAGAACATTCTCGCCGCCCTGCGCCATGACAGTCAGGCAATTCCCCTGCAGCGAAAAAATGTGGTACAGCGGTAGTGCTGTGATTGCGATAATGGGCTCCACACCCGCATATGCGTCAGCTTGCCAGGTGATGGTTTGCTGAACGTTATAAACCATGTTGCGATGGCTCAACATGGCGCCTTTCGAAACACCGGTAGTGCCGCCTGTATATTGCAGATAGGCGATATCGGCGTAACCAATGTCGACTGCATCCAGCGGCTCTCCCGAACCCGATTTCAATGCGTGTTTGAAGTGCTTGCTGTTCGGCAGGCGAAAAGTCGGCACCGCTCGCTTAACGTAGCGCATGACGAAATTGGTGAGCGTACTCTTCGGCCAGTCGAGCAGGTCACCCAGGCCCGTGACAACGACGTTTTCAATGTTGGTATCCGCAATGACCTTTTCCAGCGTATGTGCAAAATTCTCCAGGATAACAATGCACTTGGCACCCGAATCCTTAAGCTGATGCACGAGTTCGCGCGGGGTGTACATCGGGTTGACATTGACGACGACCAGGCCGGCCCGGAAAATGCCGCACATGACGACGGGGTACTGCAGAATATTGGGCAACATGATGGCAACGCGTTCACCACGAGTCAGCCCGAGCGATTTCTGCAGATAGCATGCGAATTCCATGGATAAACGGTCGAGCTCGGCGTAGCTGAGCGTTGTGCCCATATTGGTAAAGGCTGCGTTGTCCGGGTATCGGGCGAACGCCTGCTCGAAGAGGTCTCGCACGGACAGAAACGGTGGTTTTGGGCAGTCTTCGGGAACCCCGGGGGGATACGACTTGAGCCAGATCCTATCCAATATGATTTCCCCTATTTTCTTGTTGCGCTGAGTGTAGCGCTGATGATGGGCCAGGCGTTATCCAGAAGTATTATCTGCGCCGCGCTATTCGGGTGAATTCTGTCACTCTGCAGTAACTCGTCATTCAGAGCGACACCTTCCATAAAGAACTCGACCCACGGTATATCGCGCTCTTCAGCAACCTGCCGAAACACGTTCTCGAAAGCGGTCGTGTAGCGCATTCCGTAGTTGGTCGGGATGCGAATGCCCAGCAACACGACAGCCGTTCCGAAGGCTTGTGCACGAGTCACTATTTCTGCGAGATTGTCCTTCATCTGTGCGGGTGGAAGGCCCCGCAGACCATCATTTGCGCCAAGTTCGAGGATGATCAGCTCCGGCGAGAATGTGGCTAGCGTGCTGTTGATCCTGGTAACGCCGCCCGCCGTTGTTTCACCACTGATACTGGCGTTAACGACGCGATGTTCGTACCCTTGATTTTCCAGCCGTGCCTGCAACAAAGTTGTCCAGGATTGGTCAATCTCGATACCGAAGCCCGCACTCAGGCTATCGCCGAAAATGAGTGCGGTCGGCGGCTCGGCACTTTCCGCGTCAGCGGCCAGCACGATAACCAGTAGAGCAAGTATTTTTAGCATGCCGGATCAGTCAGTAGATTTAAGCGTTGTGCTCGAAGCACATCAGGTAAGTAAGCAGGTTAGCAGCCCGGAAGGGAGTCTGACTATTCTTTCGGACGTCAGCTTTCGCATATTGGCGGGTGATTCTGTTGCGGTCGTGGGCCCATCCGGTGCGGGCAAATCGACATTGCTCGCATTGCTGGCAGGGCTCGATCTACCATCCAGTGGTCATGTTGTGCTCAACGGAGCCAATCTCTCGGCGCTCGACGAGGATGGCCGAGCCCGCTTGCGAGCAGAAAGTGTTGGCTTCGTGTTTCAGTCTTTCCATCTCGTGCCCTCATTGAACGCGCTGGAAAACGTTATGCTGCCGCTTGAACTGGCCGGCCATCGAGATGCTCGCGCAGCCGCACGCGGCATCATTGAGACGGTGGGGTTGCAGGATCGCTGGAGCCACTACCCGGCGCAGCTATCGGGTGGTGAAAAGCAGCGCGTTGCCATCGCACGCGCATTTGCGACGGAGCCAGCCGTCCTGTTCGCCGATGAGCCGACCGGAAATCTGGACAGCCGCACGGGGTCGAATGTCATGAACCTCATGTTCGAGCTCAACCGCAGCTCATCGACAACTCTGATACTTGTAACGCATGACAGTAGTCTTGCCGAACGATGCGATCGCATTCTCGCGCTGGATGCCGGGCTTCTTGAAAGTGACAGCTGGGCAGCGCGGTGAAAGCAATCGTATTTGCTCTCAGGGGTTTTCGTCGCGAGTTGCGCTCGGGCGAAGTGTTGGTCCTTCTTGCCGCGGTTGGACTAGCGGTTGCGGCTCTGACAGCCGTCGGTTTCCTTACGGACCGCATCGGCAAGGCAGTTGCGCGGCAGGCCAATGAGGTACTGGCCGCCGATCTGCGGCTGAGGTCACAGGAGCAGGTGCCCGAGGAGTGGAGCGAGCTCGCGCGGGAATATGACCTCGCTACAGCTGAGACGATGGCGTTTCCGTCGGTGGTGTTTGCCGGCGACACTAGTGCGCTGGCGACGATCAAGGTCGTAAGCAGCAGTTATCCATTGCGCGGTGCGGTGCGGGTGGCCGATACCTTGTTTGGTGAGCAACGTGTGGTCGATGGAATTCCGGCGCCGGGCGATGTTTGGGCGGATGGCGCATTACTGGCTCGTGTCGGGGCTGACGTCGGCGATTTTCTGGCGGTCGGTGAGCTGGACCTGCGCGTCTCCGCCGTACTGACCTACCGTCCGGATCAGTCGATTGGCTTCGCGTCGCTTGCGCCGTCCTTGCTCATGAACATTGACGACATCTCACGCAGCGGGTTGATCGGAGAAGGCAGCCGAGTCAGTTACGCCTTGCTCGTCGCCGGCGATGAAGCGGCAGTCGCCGAATTCAATGACGCTATTCAGGATCTGCTACCCGAATCCATCCGTGTGCGCAGTCAGGAGGAGAGTAGCGCGCGCGCTTACAAAGCCGCCGATCGCGCACAGCGGTTTTTATCATTAACGTCGATCATTAGTCTGCTGCTGAGTGCCGTGGCAGTGGCGATGTCGGCGCGACGCTTTGCACATCGGCGTATGGACACTGTCGCGTTGATGAAGAGTTTGGGTGCAACACAGGGCTTCGTTATTTCGGTGGCGCTTGTACAGCTTGTGCTGCTCGGTCTGCTGGGAGTGGTTGCGGGCAGCCTGGTCGGGTTCGTGGCGGAAGACCTGTTGTCACGCATTCTTGATGATTTGATGCAGACTGATTTGCCGAGTCCCGGCCTGCGCCCGGTAATTCTCGCGAGCGGTAGCGCGCTGGTATTGCTATTGGGATTCGCACTGCCATCCCTGCTGCAGTTGCGCAACACGCCACCGCTGCGCGTACTCAGGCACGACGCGATGGCCCCGGCCCCGTCGCGTATTCTGGTCGTCGGAATGTCGCTCGCTGCCGTCGCGGCGCTGCTTTATCGTTCGGTTGGTGATATACGAATGTTGGTTATTCTCATGGGTGGAATAATCGTCATTGCGGCGGCGCTTTACCTGGCCGGTCGAGGGCTGGTCGCATTGATCGGCCGTTCCCGCTCCGGCGTCGGTGTGGCCTGGCGATACGGGCTGGCCAACGTCGCGCGGCGCGGGCGCGACAGTGCGATTCAGGTGGTGGCGTTCGGCCTTGGTTTGACGGTGCTGCTATTGCTGACACTGGTGCGCACGGACCTGCTGGAAGGCTGGCAAGCAACTCTGGACGAAGATGCGCCGAACCACTTTCTAATCAACATCCAACCGCATGAGGTTGATTCGGTGGCTGCATTGTTCGAGCACAACGGAGTTGCAGCACCGGTGTTTACACCGTTGGTTCGGGCGCGAATGACAAAGATCAATGAGCAGTCCGTCAAGGACAGAGATTATCCGAACGAAGATGGCCGATGGCTTGCGAACCGTGAGGCAAACTTGTCATGGGCGGCCGAATTGAGTTCCAGCAACGAAATTCTCGAAGGTGAATGGTGGCCCGCTGACTACGACGGTCCGCCGCTTGTGTCGATCGAGCAGGATTCAGCGCGAAATGCGGGGTTGGCGATCGGAGACAAACTGCTATTTGTCGTTGCCGGCCTTGAGTTAACAGCCGAGATAGCGAGCATTCGCAAAATCAATTGGGACTCGTTTCAGCCGAATTTCTTTATCGTACTGTCACCCGGCGCACTTGATGGTATGCCAACAACTTACATTTCCAGCATGAAAATCGAAGCGCACGAGCAGTCAATGCTTATCAACCTGGTGCGTGCGCATCCCAGTATTTCGGTCATCGATATTGGTGCCATTCTGGAGCAGGTACGCGGCATCATAGAGAAGGCAAGCTTCGCGGTGCAGGCGGTTTTCGTATTTACACTGGCAGCTGGTATCGCCGTGCTGTTCGCGTCAGTGCAGTCGACGATTGATGAGCGCCGCTTCGAGAGCGCAATGTTGCGAGCACTCGGCGCGCCCCGCCGAACTGTGTTCGTGGGAGTAATGGCCGAATTTGCTGCTCTCGGTCTTGCGGCCGGAATTCTGGCTTCGGCAGGCGCGTCCGTACTTGCCGCGATCATTGCAGTGCAACTGTTTGAGTTACCTTATGAGTTCAGTCCGTTGCTCTGGATTGTTGGCCTGTCCGCCGGTGTGTTGATCGTCTGCGTTAGCGGTTTTTTTGCAGCGCGAAGCGCGATCAATGCGCCGCCGGGAGACGTATTGCGAACCGCCGCGCCATGACCGAGCAGTGTCTCTCGTGTGGCGTGGTCATTGTCCGCAAAGTGAATGACGGATGGGTGACGCTTATGCTGCGAGCATTTCATCACTGGGATTTTGCCAAAGGCATTCGTGAAGACGGTGAAGATTCGTTGCAAGCTGCGCTGCGCGAAGTCAGGGAGGAGACCAGCATCGCCGACTTGTCATTCGAGTGGGGTGAGCGTCATTTGGAGACGGGCCCATACAGCAAGGGAAAAGTAGCACGGTACTACCTGGCGAGCACTGCCCAGGCGGATGTCGAGATGGGAATATCGCCCGAAACAGGCGAGCCCGAACATCACGAATGGCGTTGGGTCAGTTTTGACGAGGCGTACGATTTGTCTTCGCCCAGGGTGCGCAGCGTCGTCCAGTGGGCAAGGCAGATTATTGGCGCTTGAGGCACTCGATTGGCAATTCGAGACTTTGTGTCGCACAGTACAACACGATGATGGATCATTTCTGGAAACGAAAATCGCTCGCAGAGATGTCTGAGACGGAGTGGGAGTCCTTGTGTGACGGTTGTGCATTGTGTTGCATGCACAAGGTCGAAGACGCGGAGACAGGGGAGGTTTTCTACACCGACGTCGCCTGTCGTTTGTTGAATCTCGATACCTGTCGATGTTCGGACTATGCCAATCGAACGCAGCGAGTGGCTGAATGCCTGGCGCTTTCGGTCGACCAGCCGGAGGCATTCCATTGGTTGCCGGCAACCTGTGCATACCGTCGCCTGGCGAACAATCAGGAGCTGCCGGATTGGCACCCGCTGTTAACAGGGCGCAAGGACAGCGTGCACGAAGCTGGCATATCTGTTCGCGGTCACGCGGTCTCGGAAAACGAGACCAAGGAGTGGAGCGTGTTGCAGAAAAGGAGTTAGTGTGACCAGTCATCCAACGATCGCGCTGGAGAAAATCCGCGAGGTTCCGATTGAGGAAATGCGCCAGCGGCTCAGTGATTTCTACGGGGACATGAGCCGGCGCAGGACTGTACGTGATTTTTCCGCCAGACCGATCCCGAAGGACATCATCGAAATCGCGTTGCGAGCCGCAAACACTGCGCCGAGTGGTGCGAATTTGCAGCCGTGGCATTTTGCGGTGATTAGCGGCCCCGAAACGAAGTCAAAAATACGCGCAGCGGCCGAGGCGGAGGAACGTGAGTTCTATGAGCATCGGGCGACTGAAGAATGGCTCGCCGCGCTTGAGCCTCTTGGTACCAATAAGCACAAGCCGTTTCTGGAAACGGCGCCCTACCTGATCGCCGTCTTCGTGCAAAAATTCGGCGTACTACCAGATGGCCGTAAGGTGAAGCACTACTACCCGACCGAATCGACAGGCCTCGCCACCGGGATACTCATCACGGCATTGCATCAGGCCGGCCTGGCCACGCTGACGCACACGCCGAGTCCGATGAAGTTTCTTAACGAGATTTTGGGAAGACCAAAGAGTGAACGACCGTTTCTGTTGCTGGTTGTCGGGTATCCGGCTGACGACGCCCGCGTGCCGGATATTCAACGCAAGCCGCTCGAAGAGTTCGCCTCTTTCATCGACACCTGAATTCATCACCCACCACCACCCACATTTATCAGACCTGGCCGGTTGCTCGCATTGAGTTGCTAGCTGGCACTCGGATGCTCGTATCGCTTAACCTCGCTCTCACTACCCGCGCCATGGGTGGACGGTCGGCGGGCGAGATATTCCGTAGCGAGACCTAAAGCTCGCAAAAGCGAGCAGTCCGCTAGGGAATGATGTCGACCGTCGGCCAGGTCATATAACGGTGGATGGTGGATGGTCGGGTCAGCCGGTGTTTTGCAGTGCCTGCGCGATACCATTAACGCTAGCCAGTAAAGCGCCAAAGATTTCTTCGTCTTCGTATTGCGTTGCCCGCCACCGCGACAACAGGTCGACCTGCAACAGGCTCATCGGATCGACGTATGGGTTACGCAGCATGATGGCGCGTTGCAATGTGAGGTCGCCTTCAAGCAGGGTTTCATGGTCGGAGTACTCAAGTATCAGGTCTCGGGTAAGCTGGTACTCGTCCTCAATGAGCGGAAAGAATTCTTCATGCAGATCACCAGCGAGCTGCGAGTAGAGTTTTGCGATTTCGAGGTCTGATTTTGCCAGAACCATCTCGGTGTCCGCCGTAAGCGAGCGTTGGAAGTACCATTCAGTAAACATTTCGCGAACGGCACTTTCGCCAAATTGCTCAACTGTCTTTCTGATTCCGCTACCGACACCGTACCAACCCGGCAACACGAACCGCGCCTGAGTCCAGGCGAACACCCAGGGAATGGCACGCAAATCCGTGATGCCGCAAAGGCGCCGTCTCGATGAGGGCCGTGAGCCGATCCGCATGCGTTCAATCAGGTCGATCGGTGTTGCTTTCCTGAAGTATTCGTAAAAATTGGGCGATTCATAGACCAGTTTGCGATAGACGCGACGGCTCTCGTTCGCGAGGATATCCATCATCGCATGCCATTCCGGCTGGTCATTGCCGCGATGTCTGGGCAAGGCTGTCGCCAAAGCGACTGAGCCGGTCATCTGCTCAAGGGTGCGCAGCGCTATGCCGCGCAATCCGTATTTCTCATTGATGATTTCGCCCTGCTCGGTAACGCGCAGCCGTCCGTTGACGGTACCTGGCGGCGCGCCCAGCACTGCGACATGCGTCTTGCTGCCACCGCGACTGATAGTGCCGCCACGACCGTGAAATAACGTCAGTTCTATGCCGTGCGATTGTGTCGTGCTGGCAATGATTTCTTGCGCGGCCTGCAATGCCCAGCGTGCCGAGGCGAGGCCGCTGTCCTTGTTGCTGTCCGAGTAACCAATCATTACGGTCTGGCGGTCGTCGCGCCGGGAAAGATGCTTGCGATACAGCTCGGTAGACAACAGTGACTCGATTATCGCCGGGCCTTTCTGCAAATCGTCAACGGTTTCGAGAAGCGGCGCTATGTCGAGTGGCACGTTACCGCGTTTGTCGTGCAATTCGCCCCATTGCGCCAAGAGAATGACTGACAGAATGTCGTCACGGCCCTGGGTCATGCTGATGACGAATGGGCCAATGGCCTTCGGCCCATACTTTCTGTTGCAGGACGCAATTGCCTGAAATACAGCAATGGTCTTGCGCGCCGTCGTGCTCAGATTCATCGGCGCGCTCTCGCGCGTACTGATTGCTTCCACGATGCGATCTGCACGCGCGTCTGCCGACATTTCAAGCCAGTCTTCCTCGCCGAGACACTCGCCTACTACGTTCCGGTGGACTTCCGCATCCTGACGAACGTCAAGCGTCACCATGTGAAAGCCGAAGGTGCTAATACGGCGTAGTAATCGGCGCACAGCAAACAGGCCGGCAAACTCACCCTTGTTGGCTTTCAGGCTATCCGCGATCAGCTGTATGTCATTCATAAACTCGTCGACTTTTTCGTAGGGCATTATGTCGTCGTCGTACGTTGACTGCAGGCGCTGTTGGACGAGCTGCAAAAATACGCGGTAGGGCATGTCGCGATGGCGAGCGGGAACCGCGTGGTACGCATTCGCAAAAACGACGCGGTATTCGGTAATCTTGTCGAGCACGTCCTGACTGAAGGATGAGCGCCCTGTTGACTGGCTCAGTTTGGCGCTTAGGGACGCGCACTCGCTGTAGTAGAGATCCAGAATGAGCGATCGCTGGCGCGCCAGCGTCTCGCGAATGGTTTTCGCGCCGACATTGGGATTGCCGTCCATGTCGCCGCCGACCCAGGAACCAAAATGCAGGATAGTGGGTATTTCGATGTGCTTGCCGTCATCGCCGTAGATTCTTGTGACGGCATTTTCGATATCTTCATAAAACGGCGGAATAGCGCGGTACAAAACGTCAGTGACAAAGAACAATACGTGCTCAAGCTCGTCAGCCACTGTCATTTGCTCGGATGGATGCTCGTCAGTTTGCCAACCAGTCGTCGCCAGCAAGCGGATGTTCTGCATGGCAGCATCGGTTTCCTGTGGCGTCATGGTCGGGTTCAACAAGTCGACCAGATGTCTGACGATGTTTTGTTCTTTGCGCAGCATCGTGCGTCTTGTCGGCTCTGTCGGGTGCGCCGTGAAAATAGGTTCTATCACCAGCGAATTGAGCAACTCCTGCAGGCCATCGGCGTCAATTCCCGCTGCCCTGAGTTTGATGAAAGTGTCCTCCAGGCCGCCCGGCTGATAATGGACAACGTCGCGCAAATACTCACGCCGGCGCCTGATGCGATGTACCTTTTCAGCCGTATTCACCATCTGAAAATAGGTCGAAAAACTGCGTATGACCTGGTGGGCTTTCCTGGGGTCCAGGCCGCGCATCAGGTCAGTGAGTTCCTCGCCGGGCTTTTCGTTGTGTTCGCGTCGCCGGATCGCGCAGAGTCTGGATTTCTCCACGAACTCGTATAATGCGTCACCGCATTGTTCGCGTATCAGGTCGCCAACCATGGCGCCCAATATGCTGACATCGCTGCGCAACGCCTGGTCTTTGTCCTCGAACGTGATGTCCTGGCGACGCAATGGCTTATGGATCCTGGTGCTCACGATCAGTCGCGAAAGTTCTCATACTGCAATGGCAGGCCAACGTCCGTTTCCTTGAGCATGCTGATGACACTCTGCAGGTCATCGCGTTTCTTGCCGCTGATACGCAGCTTGTCTCCCTGAATCGCGGCCTGTACTTTGAGCTTCGCCGCCTTTATTTGTTTGACCAGCTTGCGAGCGCGATCGGCATCGATGCCGCGGCGGAGAATGACCTGTTGGCGTGCCGTACCATGTGTTATCTCGGGCTCTTGTTCATCAAGGCATGCAACGTCAACGCCGCGCTTCGATAATTTCTGTCGCAGAATGTCGAGCATTTGTTTGAGTTGAAAATCGGACTGAGTTGTTAATGTAATAACCTGTTCTTCGAGAACATACTTTGATCCGCTACCTTTGAAATCGAAACGTGTATTGACTTCTCGATTTGCCTGGTCAACACCATTTCTTGCCTCGTGGGCATCGAAGTCACTGACTACGTCAAAAGAAGGCATTTGCTGGTCCTGATGATGATTTGTTTGTTATACGTCAACGCCTGCAGCGAAAGGTACACCTACGCAGGGATTGACACCAGACCTGAGGGCAGTGGCGGGCGCAAAAACTCAACAACATGCCCAGTAAGGACGGCGGTCTTGTTACCGGTATGACCGCACAATGCTCGTCATGTTCCTCGTTGTCGAGCCATCGGTAGTTACCTCACCTTGCCCGCTATTGGCGGCGGAAAAGGCTGACGAATTCCTGCCGGCCGCGTGCATGACCGTACCGAAGGGGTCAGCGTGGATAGCCATGCAGCTGAACTTGTCCGAATACGCCAAGGAGAATGGTGACATCCTCCAGGATTCGTTGCGCAAAGCGCTGCACGTCTGCGTGGATAACGGCGATAGTCTCCACGACCAGACTGACTGGAAGGAACCTCTGTTAAAGCGCGACAGCTGGCTGAATCGGCGTCTCGCGATTGCAGTGCGTGGTTGGGGAGATCTTGTCGCGCTGCGGGGTGACGATCCGAAATCACTGCAAACACTTCGAGATATGGAAGCCCTCGCCGAGTGGGTTTGCACGACGCTGCATGCGCGTTCCCGGGAGCTTGCCGCGAAAAATACCTGGTGTCCGGCGCTTGATGAAGCCGGCGAGCGCATGTTGCAACACGGCTCTTCTTCCGATTGGCGTAGACGCTGGAAGCAGGCGGTGGCAAGTGTCGCGGTGCGCCACCGAAACCTGACATCGATGTCGCCATGGGACATTTTCCCGTCACATCAGCCGGCTGACCTGCGCTATGTTGATTTGCTGCCGTTGACGCGTTTTGCGGATTCGCTGTCATTTCAGCGCGATGTAACGATTACGCATTGGCAAGCCAGTGACTTCAAGAGCTTCTATAAGCACGTTGGCGCCATAGTGCGCTGTAATGGAGGTGCAGGACTGATTGCGAAACAGGTATGAACTAGGATACGGTTTGCATTGTGCTGTTTGCACGGGCAACGAGAAAGATGAGGGGGCGCATTGCAACCGATAACACCTGACGCTCACGGAATCGCTGTTCTGCTTCTGACGGTCGTCGCGCTGTTTTTATTCACGCGCGACAACATTCCGCTTGAGTCATCTTCGCTCGCCATATTGATTCTCCTGGTTGCCGGGTTTCAGTTGTGGCCGTACGAGACCATGGCCGGGGAAGTAATCTTGGGCCCGGTCGACTTTTTTGCGGGCTTTGGCAACGAAGCGCTGATCGCCATTTGTGCATTGATGATGGTGGGCAAAGCGCTGGAGACAACAGGCGCGTTACAGCCCCTGGCGACGATCGTTGGCAGGGCGTGGGCAACCCGGCCAGTGCTTGCGCTGATTACTACATTGGTTGCGAGTGCGATTCTCAGCGCATTCATGAACAACACACCTATTGTCGTGTTGCTCATGCCGATTCTTGTCGGCGCTTCGATGCGGGTTAAGTTCCCTGTATCTGGGGTGATGTTGCCCATGGGCCTGGCGACAATTATTGGCGGCATGGCCACCGCTATCGGCACATCGACCAACCTGCTGGTCGTTGGCATATCGCGTGACATGGGTGTTCAACAGTTCGGCATGTTCGACTGGGTGTTGCCGGTCGCTATCGTCGGTGGGATCGGCATACTATTTCTCTGGCTCGTTGCGCCGCGTCTCTTGCCGGACCGTACGCCACCGATGGCCGATACATCGCCGCGCATATTCAGCGCCAGGCTACACGTCAAAGAAGGTGGTTTCGCCGATGGCAAATCGCTGTCCGAGGTGCTCGCAAAAGCAGGCGGCACATTGCGTATCGACAAGATCCAGCGGACGGAATCGTTGTTTCTTGCCAAACTGCCGTCCGTTGTCTTACAGCCCGGCGACAGGTTGTTCGTCAAGGACTCCCCCGAGAACCTGAAGCACTACGAACAGGTGCTCGGTGCGACGTTGTTCAATATTTCGGATACCGAGCATCCAGTCGACGACGAAACACCTCTTAAGGCAGAGGGCCAGCAGTTGGCCGAGGTTGTCGTCACTCGCGGTTCGCCATTGCATTTGCGCAGCCTCGCTGCAGTGCGCTTCAGTAGTAGCTACGGTTTGCTGCCGCTGGCGCTGCATAGCGCCCGGGCAGGCAGTGCTCAGGTAACAGGGGACTTGAACCTGGTTCGTTTGCGTGCGGGCGATGTTTTGCTGGTGCAGGGGTCCAGTGAGGCTGTTGCCAACCTTAAGGACAGCGGTACGATGCTTGTCCTGGACGGTACGACCGACCTGCCGCATACGCACCGGGCGAAGCGCGCATTGGCGGTCATGGGGCTGGTTGTCCTGGCGGCGGCATTCGGCATCATGCCGATATCAGTGAGCGCGCTTGTTGGCCTTGGCCTGATGATCGTCACCGGGTGCCTGAACTGGCGTGATGCGGCCAATGCGCTGTCGATTCCAGTTGTGATGATTATTGTGACAGCGCTCGCGCTAGGCAAGGCACTGATGGGTACTGGCATGGCGGATTTCCTTGCGGTCAGTTTCGTCAACGCTGCGTCCGGTCTTCCACCGGCAATGATTCTTAGTGCGTTCCTGTTGCTGATGACGATTATTACGAACGTCGTGTCCAATAACGCCGCTGCCGCGATCGGTACGCCAATCGCGATCAGTATCGCCGCGCAGCTGGGAGTCAGTCCCGAACCGTTCATTCTCGCCGTGTTGTTCGGTGCCAACATGAGTTTTGCGACACCGTATGGCTATCAGACCAACCTGCTGGTGATGAGCGCTGGTGGCTACAAGTTTGGTGACTTCCTGCGCGTCGGCATTCCGCTGACGATCATAATGTGGCTGGGTTTCTCGCTGATCCTGCCCTTGCTCTATGACCTGCAGCCGGCAGTTGGACCTTGACGGCCGCTGTAGCGGCGGTAATACTCGGTCGCATGAACGCTCAGATCGTCAAGAACTGGTGGTGGCTCCCTGCAAGGGAGGGCGCTGCTGGCTGACAGTTGTTTGAACAAAGAACGCTGAGCTAAGGACACGCAAAGCCCATCTCTGCCGAAATCGGGGATGGGCTTTTTCTGTTGGAGCGTTGGGAAGCACCACATGCAAGCACCATTTGATATAGCCGCCGACCTTGATACGCCAGTATCGGCGTATCTGAAGCTGCGGTCGATGCGGCCCCGTTTCCTGCTGGAGAGCGTCGAGGGCGGCGAACGTCTTGCCCGTTACTCATTTCTGGGTTTCGGCGACGCCGTTGAGGTACGCATGGACGCGAGCGCATTTCATATCAACGGCAAAAGCGAGCCTCGTCCAACCAACCAGCAGCAATATCTCAACGCGCTGCGGCGAGCACTTGAGATCGCTCCCAGGCCGCAGCCGGACGCCGACCTGCCATTTGCCGGGGGGCTTGTCGGCGTAACGGGATACGATGTCGTACGCTTGTTCGAAGAATTGCCTGCAAAGACGGAGAAACAGACTCATATTCCAGATGCGGCGTTTGTTGCACCTGCTTCGCTTCTGGTATTCGATCATCTGACGCGCAGCGTTGCGATATTGCATGATGGGCCGGAAGCGGAGCGGCAGACACTGCGCGAGGAAGTTGTCGCGTGCCTGCGCGGGCCGGTACCGCCAATTGATCAGGAGGTATCGATATCTCCTGCGACGGCGAGCCTCACCGAGCAGGAGTTCTCGGAGCGTGTCAACGCCTGCAAAGAGCACATCTCGGCCGGGGATATCTACCAGATCGTCTTGTCAGTGTTATTTCACGGCAAGACCAACGTGGCGCCTTTTGAGGTCTACAGAGCGCTGCGCCTGTTAAATCCATCGCCCTACATGTTCTTTTTCGATTTTGGCGATCTGCAGGTGGTTGGATCCTCGCCGGAGGCGCTCGTGAAACTGAATGGCGATGCAGCCTCGTTGCGGCCGATTGCGGGCACATTGCCGCGCGGTGCGACACAGGAAGAAGACATCGCGAACGAGCACGCATTACTCGCAGACCCAAAGGAGGCGGCCGAGCACGTAATGCTGGTTGATCTGGCACGCAACGATTTGGGTCGTGTGGCAAGTCCTGGCACGGTGTACGTTGAGCCATATCGCTCTATCGAACGTTACAGCCATGTCATGCATATCGTGAGCGGTGTGCAGGGTCAACTGGCAAAGAAGTTTGATCAATTCGATTTGTTCGCCGCAAGTTTCCCGGCGGGGACGCTTGTTGGTGCGCCCAAGGTGCGCGCAATGCAGATCATTGAAGAGATGGAGCGGGTTGGTCGTGGCCTGTATGCGGGTACGGCCGGGTACTTTGGCCTCAGTGGCGACATGGACCAGGCGATAACCATACGCACCCTGGTTTTCTCAGGGGGTCAGTACAGTTATCAGGCAGGTGCCGGTATTGTTGCTGACTCCATAGCGGCGAAGGAGTATCAGGAAGTGCTGGCCAAAAGCGCCATATTGAAACGCGCCCTCGAAATAGCCGCGGAGGGCTTGTAATGCCGGACTCAGAAAATTTCGATCACGTGCGCATGCTGCTGATCGACAACTACGACTCTTTTACCTACAACCTGGTGCAGGCATTTGCAGCGCGTGGGGCCGATGTCATGGTTTATCGCAACGACGCGATCAGTGTAAAGGAGGGCCTGACGCTGGAGCCAACGCACCTCGTAATCTCTCCGGGGCCGGGCAGGCCGGAAAATGCGGGAGTTTCACTTGAGATGATCGGGGCCTTCGCGGGACGCGTGCCCGTACTCGGCGTTTGTCTTGGTCATCAATGTATCGTGCAACATCTTGGCGGTGACATCGTGAGGGCAGAGCGCCTGATGCACGGCAAGACGTCAATCGTCAGCCATGATGGCAATACGATTTTTGCTGGCATCTCCGCAGCTTTCGAGGTCGGTCGCTATCATTCGCTTTGCGCCAGCAAGGAAACATTACCGGACACGCTGGAAGTCACCGCCCAAACGAAGCGTGGCGAGATCATGGGCGTGCGTCACAAGACGATGCAGTTGGAGGGCGTGCAATTTCATCCTGAGAGTGTTTTGACACCCGAGGGTGACAGGCTGATGACTAATTTCATGCGCATGGACGTCGTGAGCAAGGAGCGATGATGAGCAATGAGTACAGCCAGTTACTCGATAGTTTGCTCAACGGTCATTCGCTGGCCGAAAAGCAGGCTTACGAACTGATGTACAAGCTGGCCGAGGGTGAATTGCCGGCAGCGTTGGCCGGTGCACTGCTTGCCGGCCTGCGGGCGAAGGGCGAGACGGCCGATGAAATTCGCGGCTTCGCAACAGCAATGCGGGAATTGGCGTTGCACCTCGATATTCCCGATGGTACGCCGACGGTGGATACAGTCGGGACTGGCGGCGACGGTTCGGGAAGCCTGAATCTATCGACAGGTACCGGGCTGCTGGCGGCAGCCTGTGGTTCCAGGGTCGTAAAGCACGGCAATCGGTCGGTTTCCAGTCGTTCCGGCAGCGCTGACATGCTGGAGTGTCTTGGTGTGCCACTGCCGTTGGATGCACAGCAGGCGGTGGCTTGTTTGCAAGCGACGAGTTTTACGTTCCTGTTCGCACCTGCATACCACCCGGCGATGAAGGCTGTGGTGCCCATACGCGGAGCGTTGTCGGTGCGCACCGTCTTTAACGTTCTCGGCCCGCTCACCAATCCGGCAGCACCACCCTTTCAGCTTATCGGCGCCTATAGTAAAGACGCCGCCAGACTCATGGCGGATACGCTGGCGGGCATGCCACTGGAACGAGCGTTCGTTGTGCATGGGGAGCCCGGCTGGGATGAGGCGACGCCCGTCGGGGATTTCTGGCTCTACGATGTTCGGCCTGGCAGCGTTACCGAATCCACCCGCTCACCTGAGGACTACGGCCTGCAGCGCTGCCAGGCCAAAGATCTCAAGGGTGGTGATGCCGGGCACAACGCGCGCGAACTGGAGCGTGTTTTTTCCGGGCAGGACACAGGTGCGCACCGCGACGCATTGCTTATGGGAACGTCGCTGGTTCTCGAAGTAAAAGGTGATGCAAGAGATGCGCTTGATGGTGTAGAGCAGGCCGCCGCCGCGATCGATGATGGTAGAGCGAATACATTCCTGGCCAAATTACGCGAACATTTCGAAAGTTGATGAGTGATTTTCTGCAGACAATGGCAAGCCGCAGTATCGAGAGGGCGGCCGCGGCGAATACCCGCTTCGAGTCGTCTGACTTCGACAAGCCCGTCATCCCGCTGACGCTGGGATCGTTCGACGTTATCGCAGAAATTAAGGACAAGTCGCCGGCCGAAGGTGATCTTGCGAAGGGGGGCTTCGATCGTAACGAGCTGGCGCAGCACTATGTACGCGGTGGAGCAGCAGCGATATCCGTGCTTACAGAGCCCACGCGGTTCGCCGGCGAACTCGCACATCTTGAAGAAGTGGCTGCGGCAGTGCCCGGTACGCCAGTCATGCGTAAGGATTTTCTTGTCGAACCAGTGCAGGTGCTGGAGGCACGCAAGGCCGGCGCCAGTGGCGTTCTGTTGATTATTGCGATGCTGGCTGACGATAAGCTGCGCGCAATGCTTCGTTGTGCCTGGGAACACGACCTGTTCGTGTTGCTGGAGTCGTTTGACGAAGACGATCTCAAGCGCGTGTCCGGGTTACTGGACAATTCGGACGACCAGGATCGTGCGCGGAGTGGCAAGCTGTTAATTGGCGTGAACACGCGAAATTTACGGACGCTCGAAGTCGACTCCGATCGATTGCGAAAACTGGCACCGGCGCTGCCTGCGGCGCGCTGTGTTGCCGAGAGTGGGCTGTTGGTGCCTGCCGACGCGGCGGCAGTCGCGGGCTGGGGGTATCGGTTGGCACTGGTAGGCAGCGCGCTCATGCGCAGTGATGATCCTGCAGCACTCGTTAGCGCGATGCGCGAAGCGGGTGCTGCGAAGATGGCGTCATGAGTTTGCTGGTTAAGATCTGTGGCCTCAGTGACAAGCTGCACGTGGAGGCGGCAATTAATGCCGGTGCCGGTGCCGTCGGGTTCGTATTCGCGGAGTCCGTACGCAAGATAGCGCCGGACAGGGCGAACCTGATTTGCGTGAATGTTCCACAGCACATCAAACGTGTCGCCGTGATGTTGCATCCTTCGAATGACGACTGGCAGGAGGTGCTCGAGTCATTTGCTCCCGATGTCTTGCAGACTGACGCCGATGACTTTGCCGCGCTTGAGGTGCCGGAGTCCGTCGAGCGCTGGCCCGTATACCGCGAAGGCCAGGCGAGCCCTGCTACTGCCGGCGCATATGTTTACGAAGGACGGCAGAGCGGACAGGGCGAAACAGTCGACTGGACTGCGGCGGCCCGGCATGCCGGGAATGGGCGCATGATACTCGCCGGTGGACTGGATGCTCAAAACGTTGCCGCCGCTGTGACGACAGTCAGACCGTTTGGCGTTGATGTTTCAACTGCGGTGGAAACTGCGCCGGGACAGAAAGACCTAATCCTTATTGATAAATTCGTTAGTGCAGCACTGGTTGCGGAGAGGAACTTATGAGCGCACTGATCGCCGCCGGTGAAGCAAAGACGCTTCTCGACGCGGCCATTCGGGGAGAATTGCCTGACGAGCGTGGCCGCTTTGGACCGTTTGGCGGACGCTATGTACCCGAGACCCTGGTGCCGGCGTTCGAGCGCCTGGAAAAAGGTGTACGCGAGCACCTCCACGACCCGGCATTTCAAGATGCGTTTCAAAGGGAGTTGCGGGAATGGGTTGGCCGGCCAACTGCGTTGACATTTGCTCCCCGGCTGAGCGAAAAGTGGGGCGCAGAGGTGTGGATCAAGCGCGAGGACCTGGCACATACGGGTGCCCACAAAATCAACAACGCGATCGGGCAGGCATTACTTGCCAAACGCCTTGGCGCGAAGCGCATCATTGCTGAAACTGGCGCTGGTCAGCATGGAGTGGCGGCAGCCGCGGCGTGCGCGCGCGTCGGTTTGCCCTGCAGCGTGTACATGGGCACGGTCGACATGGAGCGCCAGGCACCGAACGTCGATCGCATGCTCAGGCTGGGGGCGGAGGTTGTCGCTGTTGAATCCGGGGACAAGACGCTGCGTGCGGCAATTGATGAGGCACTCCGGGCGTGGGTAACGGACCCCGCCGGTATCTACTACCTGCTCGGTTCTGCTGTTGGCGCACACCCCTATCCCTACCTCGTGCGCGAGTTGCAAAGTGTGATTGGACAAGAAGCCCGCCAGCAGATGATTGACCAGGCGGGCGGGCTACCGGACGCCGCGTTCGCCTGCGTGGGCGGTGGGTCGAACGCGATTGGTTTGTTCTACCCATTGCTGGCGGATGACATCGAACTGATCGGCGTTGAAGCCGGTGGCACGGGCGACGGGCTTGGTCAAAACGCCGCGACGCTGGCGACCGGAACACCGGGTGTGCTGCACGGCGCCTATACGATCATCCTGCAGAATGAAGATGGCCAGGTCCGCGAGACGCATTCGATATCAGCGGGTCTGGATTACTCCGGCGTCGGACCGGAGCATGCGTTGTTGCAGGCGACCGGGCGTGTGAAATATGTTTCCGTGCAGGATGACGAGGCACTTGAGGCATTGCACGAATTGTGCGCCGCCGAGGGAATTTTGACGGCACTCGAGACAGCCCATGCGTATGCCCATGCACGTAAGTACGCTGCGCTGAATCCGGGCAAGCGGATTCTTATCGGCAACTCAGGCAGGGGGGACAAGGACTTGCCGACGCTGACCCAATATCCGGCACAGATGGGCAGTCATGATGGCGCATGAGCGAATTACTGCAGCCATTGCTGCTGCATCGAAGGCAGGTCGTACGGCACTGGTGCCGTTCATAACGGCCGGGTATCCCGAGCCGGGTGAGTTCCTGGAAACGCTAAAGGCTGTTGCAACGGTCGGTGATGTCGTCGAGCTTGGCATTCCATTCTCGGACCCGATGGCAGATGGCATGACGATTCAACGCTCAAGCTTTACGGCGCTGCAGAAAGGCGTCAGCCTGAAATGGATATTCGATCAGCTTGATATGGTAGACGGAGAAATTGACGCCCCACTGGTGATGATGTCGTACCTGAACCCGCTGCTGGCATTCGGTTATGAGGAACTGGCTGATCGTGCACTGGCGGTGGGCGTCTGCGGGTTTATCGTTCCCGATTTACCGTTCGAGGAAAGTGATGATTTTCGTGCAGTGCTGGAGAGCAAAGGACTCGGCTTGATTCAGCTGGTCACGCCGGCAACACCGGAGGCTCGACTAAAAACGCTTTGCGCTGCGTCACTGGGGTTTGTTTACGCAGTCACCATTACCGGCATCACGGGTGGTGGAACTGGCCTGCCGACGGACTTAGCCGGGTACCTGGACAGAGTGGCGACCATCTCAAAACTGCCGGTATGTGCTGGTTTCGGTATACGAACACAGCAGGAGGTTGCGGCGGTTGGCCAGCATGCGGCGGGAGCCATCGTTGGTTCAGCATTGGTGGAGGTGCTGGAACGCAATGAGGACCCAAAAGCTTTCCTGCGGTCCCTGACAGGCCAATGAAAAAGCTAACGTCGTCAGAATCGCTGATCACGATCAATCATTACAAGAACCTGCTGGCAGCAGAGGGAATTCGCACGGAGATTCGCAACGAGTACCTGGGTTCGATCATGGGCGAGATGCCCTTCGCCGAAACCTGGCCTGAGCTTTGGGTGGTCAATACACTGGAATTTGATCGGGCCGAACAGATCATCGAGGAAATTGAGACCGCAAGTCCGTCAGAGCCCTGGAAATGTCTTAACTGTGGTGAGCAGAATGAGGGGCAGTTTGCGGTGTGCTGGAAATGCAATACCCCGCACGATATAGAGATAGGGGGACAGTGACCCTAACTCTTTAGAGTTAGGGTCACTGTCCCCCTATCTCTAAGGCATACCGCGGGAAAGCAGGGAGGTGCCGGCAATTTCGCTACGCAGAATGGCGGAGACCTTGTCCGATTGCATTGGCCGGCTGATAAGAAAGCCTTGCGCAAGGTCGCAATTACAGCTTCTCAGGAACTCCAGTTGCGTCATCGTCTCGACGCCTTCGGCCGCAACCTCAATGTCCAGGCCTTGTGCCATCGCGATGGCGGCGCGAACAATTCGCTTGTGACTTTCGTTTTCCTCGACGTCAGCAATTAACGAACGATCGATAATGAAGCTGTCGATGAAGCCGTTGTCGATGGACTCAAAGGAAACGTCGCGAGTCCCAAAGTGATCCAGTGACAATCTGACGCCAAGTTTGCGAAGTCTTCGCAGTATGTCTTGCTCAGCAATGCGCTTGCGCACGATGTCCCCATCACCGATCTCCAGCTCGATGCAGCCTGGATCGAGAGCTGTATCAGCCAGAATCTTTCTAACCACGTCGACGAGTCGGTTGTGAATCAATTGCTGAGGTGACAAATTGATTGCAATCGACAAATCGGGTAGCTCAAAACGTCGCTGCCACGCGGCCAGTTGACGACAGGCTGTCGCGATCACCCACTCACCCGCGGAATGAATGAGACCACTGCTTTCAAGAATCGGCAGGAATCGGGCGGGCGGCAATAAGCCAAACCGCGGATGCTGCCAGCGCAAGAGCGCTTCGAGTCCAATCAGACGGCCGGTTGAGATATCGATACGTGGCTGGTAGTGCAGAACAAATTCGTCGCGCACCAATGCGTGTCGGAGACCGACCTCAAGTTCTTCGCGCTGCGCGAGCTTGGTGTTCAATGATTGAGAGAAGTACTGGAATCGACCACCACCGCGTTTCTTCGCTTCGTACATCGCGACGTCCGCGGCCTTGATCAGCTCTGCTGCGTTTTCGCCAGAATCCGGGTACATGGCAATGCCGATGCTCGGTGTCGCATAGATTTCACTGTTGCCGATTTCGTATTTCTCGGATAGCACAAGTAACAGTTTTTGAGCGGCAGCGGCGGCATTGTCAGCCTCGCCAAAATCTTCGAGGCAGACGACAAACTCATCTCCACCCCAACGTCCGGTGAAGTCGCCGACGCGCAAATTATCGGTTAGTCGCTTGGCCACATCGCATAGCAAGGCGTCACCGATATCATGGCCGAGTGTATCGTTCACCGACTTGAAGCGATCAAGGTCAATGAATAATGTGGCAAGCGGTGCGGACTTGCGTTGGCTGCGCCCTATCGCACGAGTCAGCTGTTCGGTGAACAAGCTGCGATTGGCAAGCCCCGTCAGTTCGTCGAACTGCGCCTGTTTTTCAAGCGCTATTGTTCGCTTCCTGGCTTCGGTAATGTCCCGGAATGTAATAACGCCACCGATCAATTCTCTATTGCCATCGAACAAGCCCTGGCCGTTGATGCTCAGCAGAGCATCGGGTTGCTCGGGCGCGCGGTAGATGGCGATCTGGTTGGCGAATTTTTCACCATTGCGCGCACGAACGAGCGGCAGGTCCGCCGAGTTACGGTAACTGTCCCCTGACTCGTCAACGCAGCAAAAGGTTTGTTCCCAGGATGGGTCGGGCTGGCGTCGCGGCCCAAGGCCGAGAATTGTGCGTGCAGCAGGGTTGATCTCGAGGACATGCCCGCTGTTGTCAACAATGATGACGCCGTCGTTGATGCTCGTCAGTATCGACAACACGGTGACGTCGGTGCTCGACAGGCGCCGCTGCAAGCGACTGCGTCGTACTGCATGGTGGAATGCCGCCTCCTGGCCTTCGACGGTAATGTCATCGATGCAGATGTAGCCTTGTGCGCCCGCGCGTACTGCCGCAATGCCGCGATGCTCGCGTTCCTTGTGTGTCAGCGCGATGACGGGATAGGGGTCAAGCGAGCGTATCAATGCGGTGAGAGTTTTGCCGGCCTGGGCGATCATCGGCCCGGCCTCAAGCAAGATCACATCGACGATATACGCTGCATCTTCTGGTAGTTCCAGAGTTGATGATCGAGTCAGGTAGGTACAGCAGGGCAGCGACTGCAATTCATTGAGGTAATCGGTGGCGAATTCGCCGCGTCCAATGTAGAGAATCGAATGGCCGGACATCAGCGTTTGGTGATCAGGTGCGGTGGAAAATTTGCCATGATTCGGAATCATAAGGAAGGATAGTCGCGTACGCCACCTTATTGGGCCAAAAGGGCCCAGATTCAAACCATTCCGGGTATTCAGGCATCCAAATGTCACTAGATACGGAGAAACGGCACTTGGCAGCGCTTTTGACAGCAGAATCCAGCGACTATAGTCGGCACATGGCTACTGCGGTCACAGAATCTCTCACCGATGAAGCCGCCTGGATAAAGCGGGCGCAGTGCTCCGATTCGAGTGCATTTGAGGCGCTGTATCGGCTGCATATCGACAAAGTGTATGGCCTGTGCCTGCGGATGACGGGCAATGTTGCCGAAGCGGAGGATTGTACGCAGGAGGCGTTCATTCAGGCCTGGAATCAGCTGAGCAAGTTTCGCGGAGACAGCGCTTTCTCAACATGGTTGCACCGCATTGCCGTGAACTGCGTGCTTGGACGGATGCGCAAAGCGATACGTGAGCGGGAGCGCATTCTGGCCGTCGCTGAAAATACGCTCGAACCGGTCGCGACCGGAGATGACGATGACCTCAGGGATTTATCGGAGGCCGTTGGCAGGCTACCGGAAGGGGCACGACACGTATTTGTCCTGAATGCAGTCTATGGGTACAGCCACGACGAGACGGCCGAAATGTTGGGAATTGCAGCAGGAACAAGCAAGGCCCAGTTGCACCGCGCAAAGCGACTCCTGGCGCAGCAGCTGAAGCAACAAGGATTTGAGGCATGACTGAAGAAAACACGACCAAAGAAAATATGGCCGAGAAGAACGAAGATAAGCTGATCGCGGCCGCGAGGAAGTTGTCGACAGACATCAGTCCGGGGCGTGACCTCTGGCCGGGCATGGCCGAGGCGATAGCGAAACCGGTACCACGACGCCCTTGGGCCCGGC
>JACZTO010000070.1 GCA_022573655.1 Pseudomonadota bacterium | reverse complement strand
TTCAGGGTGTTTTCAAACAGATCAGGCGCAGACTATGGAAGCCAATCCCAGGGACCAGAAAAAGGGTTATAAAGACGTGCCCAAAATGGGTCGGGGCGCGTTGCTGCATACTGATTTCTGGTGGAGCATGGTGCCCGATCATGAGACATTGAATGCGAATCTGCTGCAGGAAATTCGGGCTCATCATGAAGCAGAGCCCGATATCCTGTCCGGCAACAATCCCGGTTGCTGGCGCGGTCACAGGGAATATGAAAACTGGCCACAGCTTCGCGACTTTGTTATCCGTAAACTAAAGATTATTCACAAACACTACGTAAGCCTGGGTACGTCATGTGCACCGCTGGATGAAATGCAGGATGATCGTTTCGAGTTTGAGTACTGGACCAACGTCAATGAGCCAGGCAGTCGCAACATAATCCATAGTCACGCCAAATGGCATTGGTCGGGCGTTTACTATATCCAGGGCATGGACACCGGGGCGATCGAGTTCTATTCCGTCCCCTATCTCAACCAGCACGTCACCCTTGGGCTGCCGTTTGGTCAGTCTTTTACCGTCGAGCCAGTGGATGGTCTGCTCCTGATCTTTCCCAGCTATCTGCTGCACGAAGCACACCGAAATCCATCCGACAAACAGCGAATCAACATCGCCTTTAACGTCAGGATTGATTTCGAGGGTGGGGGCGAACAGACTACAGACACCTAAGTTTGTCTCGGAACCATGGCAAACACTGCAGAACTTCAACAGGAACTCCGGCGAGCGGCCGACGCGCTTGGCCGTGGCCAATCGGAGGATGCGCTTAGCATCGTAGGGCCTCTGCTTGAGCAATTCCCCAAGGAACCAAAGCCTTTGCAGCTCGCTGGCTTGATCCACAAGTCTCTCGGCGACATGGACGCTGCTATCGCTGCGTTTCGTGGGTCGCTGAGCATGCAAAAACGGCAACCGGAGGTACTGAACAGCCTCGCCAACGTGCTAAAAACCCGACAAAAGAATGAAGAAGCGGAGGAATCCTACAAAGAGGCGCTTCGGCTGAATTCGGGTTACCAGGAGGCCTGGAGAAACCTTGGCCTGCTGATGCTGGAACTGAACCGTCTCGCCGAGTCCGTCGATGCGCTGCAAAAGGCAATTGAGCTGAAGCCAGACGATATCAGCGCGATTACAGCGCTGGCGAATGCCCAAAAATCCGCAGACAACCTGCCCGAGTCGATCGAGACTTACAAACGCGCGCTCGCGTTAAATCCAAACTACGTAAATGCGCTGCACAACCTCGGCATAGCCTACAAGCTCTCAGAAAATCTGGATTTCGCGCTGGTTTGTTACCAGCAGGCACTGAAGCTCGCGCCGGACATCGCCGAAATCGATTACAGTTTCGGCAATGCCCTGTTCGAAAAGGGCCTGTATGACGAAGCAGAAAAACACTATTTATCCGCAATAAGCAAACGTCCCGGGTACGTGGAAGTTCACGTCACCTTAAATGAGTTGTACTGGCAACTGGACAAGAAAGAGGACTTCGGCCTCAGCTTCAGGAATGCCATTGCCATAAAACCGGACAATCTGGAATTGCGCGAGGCCTACATAAAGTCGCTGGGTCTGGCGGGAAGAAGCGATGAGGCGTTGGCAGAATTAAACAATGCACTCGAAGCACTGGGGCATGAGCCTCGTCTTTTGCACAGGCAAGCCAGGATCCTTGCTAACCAGGGAGACCTCGGTTCAGCGCTGGAATCGTTTGACGAGGCTCTGAGGCTGTCAGCAACAGACGAGATGCGTCTGGACTATGCTGCCATGCTTATATTCGCGGCCGACTACGATGCTGCAATGCGCCAGTTGGATGTCGTTGCCAGAAATCAACCTTATCAACAGCTCATGTGGGCATACCGAGGCCTCTGCTGGCGGCTCACCGGGGACGAGCGTTACCACTGGCTCAACGACTACGATGCCCAGGTCAAGTCATTTGTGCTCGAAACGCCGGAGGGCTATTCGAATCTGGAGCGATTTCTGAATGATCTCAAAGACCAGTTGGAACTGATGCACAGAACCGAGATCCGGCCCCTCGAACAGACGCTGTTACACGGAACGCAGACGCCGGGCCGGCTTCTGCACAAACCGGTGCGGGAAATCCAGTTATTTAAGTCGGCGTTGACGCTCGCCGTGACAGAATACATTGATACGATGCCTATGGATGATAGGCATCCTTTGTATCAGCGAAAGACCGGCCGCTTCCGGTTCTCAGGGTCCTGGTCGGTAAAACTGGGAGCGGACGGGTATCACGTCAATCATGTTCATCCGGCGGGCTGGATCAGCTCTTCATTCTACGTCGTTCTGCCTGATTCGATGTCCGATCCGTCACGGGAGCCCGACAGCGGCAGTATCAAATTCGGTGAGAGTAGCCTGAGTCTCGGAGACAGGGAAGTCATTGCAAAGACCATAAAGCCCGAAGTCGGCCAACTCGTGCTGTTTCCGTCCTATATGTGGCACGGGACTTTTCCATTCAACGGTACACCGGGGGAGTACAGGATGACGGCGCCATTCGATGCAATCCCTGACTGATTTGATGTTCCGAGATGTGATCGACGCGGATTTGAACATATTGGAGCGACAATGGTCGAACCATCAACAGGAGCGTTGCTGATTTTGTAATGCCCAGATACGCCTCAATTTGCACAGCCTTAACTGCATTGATCGGGTGTCCATTCACGAGCGCCGAAGCGGAAGCCGTGCCGGATTTTTTCGAGCCAGAAGAGATTCAACGGCCAGACGCAGGGTATGCCGAAGACCAAGCCTCGGGCGATGCCACTGCCATTGATGAGATTAGCCTGGCGGTCGATGAATTTGAGCGCATGTACTCTGATGATCGAAACGACTCCGCCATTAACGAAGCGAAGCGGGTAGTCCAGCTGTGCATTGACAGGTTTGGCCTTGAGAATACCTGCACGACGACTGCGCTGACAAACCTCGCCATCACACAACATCGGAACGACGAATTAGAAGCAGCTGAGGAGAACTTCGAAGCGGCGATTTCGCAGATCGAAGCGATGGAAGACAATCTAAGTCCGCGCTTAATTGTTCCGTTGCGCGGGCTTGGCAAGACGCTGCTGGACTTGGGCCGTCCCCTGGAAGCGGTGTCCGCAAACAGGCGGGCACTGCATGTCAGCCATGTGAACCACGGCCCCCGAAACCTGGACCAGGCCGATATTCTTCGCGAAATGAGCGATGCCTATGTCGCGCTCAGTGACCTCGTAGAAGCCGATCGTCTGCAGGTGCTCGCAATGCGGCTTTTTCAATTACGATATCCGGATAACGACGAAAGACTCGTGCCGATATTGTATCAACGCGCGGACTGGCTGAATCATGCTGGGGCGCATATCATGGAGCGTTCGGTTTACACAGAGATCATTGAAATCATCGAAGCTAATCAAGGCTCGAACGCTCTGGAACTCATTTTTCCGCTGACCAAGGTGGCCGAGACGTATCGACTTCATCCGGAGATTGATCCTTTTGACGGACTCACGGATGGTTACGCCCCATACAGAAGGGCCCTGCAAACGATGGAACGCGCCGCAAGTATCGCCGAAGCAAACCCAAACGCCGATCGCCTTATGTATGTAGACACGGTCATCTCTCTGGGAGACTATTCGAATATATTTCAATTCCGAGGGAAGTCAAGGCGAAGTTACTCAAAAGCCTGGAGCCTTCTCGGCGAACAGGACGAACATAGTGTGTATCGGGAGCAGCGATTCGGTGCACCTACGCTGATCCAGGGCGGTGAGCCAGCTCCTTTATATGAACTGATCGCCGGACAGAAACCCGTCCCGTTCGAGGAGAGCGCAGGTTACCGGGACGGCTATGTCGTTGTACATTATGATGTGACGGCACGTGGCCGAACAAAAAACATACGAGTATTAGAGTCATACCCGCCGGGCTTGATGGATAGAGAAGTGACGCGAATCATAAATCGTTTCAAGTACCGTCCACGCATGATTGAAGGTCAGGCGGTACCGACAGAGTCTCTACGCTTCCGTCACGAATTTAAATATTATTTGCGTCATGTGCCGGACAATGTGCTTGCAAGAATGAAAAACGTCGCAACTCAGGTCGAACCCCCATACGAAACTGAAAACGACTAGCGCTAAGTTATAGCGCCAAAGGGTCTGTACCCTTCCGAAACCAGCCGGTAATTGCAAAACGGTCAGCCCCCGAAAACGGTGCAATGATACCGACCGAGTGGACCATCGGTACGCGAAAAAGATTGAGTACATTGTATGCGGGCGAATAAGCGATCTCTATATTTCCTTGGGAATCAAAGAATTGCAATGCGCCACCCCAGTCCGGGCGCCAGCGTGGGGTGAGATTGAGAACATACGCCACACGCCGATCCTTGTCTGCCACGTCATCGTCGTGACGCGTCAAAAAGTGTCCTTTTCGGTAGCAGGTTGCTTGCGCATCGGCAAATCCGATGCTGTCATCGCCGGTTATTGACCGAACAAAGTCTAACATCTTCGCATCGTTAAGGAACTCGAAAACTTTGTTCAAAAAATGACCGGGCAACAATTCCTTGTGGTAGACGTCGTAGATTGGTATCGCCATGTAGTGATACTGAAAGGCATCGCGTGCCAGCAGGTGTATTGCCTTCTCAAGTTTCTTCCTTTTCGCGCGAGGCCACTTCGATACCGCTGTTGCGTCCATGTCGACGTGTTCACCTCCCTTGTTGTAAACCAGATTCCACTGAGGTTGGTCAGCCAGGCAGCCGTAAATAGCATCCGCCGACAATTGCTTGAGCACCCCACGAATATGCACACGACCTGCACGCTCATACGCATTCTGCAACTCCGCCATATCGTTACGCGGTGCAAGATACAGCCCGGATTCTTCAACCATAAATCAGTCTCTGCGTTCGTTTGTTTTGCTGTCCCAACTGGAGGCATTATATAATGCCTATTCGTTCCTCAACCACTAGCTCGCCGAAAAGAAGCCAGCGGCGCGGAAACGGCGATGATTAATCTTGAGCGAATTCCAACCACAGTAATTTCCGATAGGACATGCAATGAGTGAAGAAGAAGTGATTGGCGCCGAAGCGCCTTTCAAAGGGAAGATGTTTCTGTATGAAAAGCCGGAGCTTTTGACGAAAGAAGAACACGGCGGCCTGGGCCTGTCTTCGGTAGATCGAACGTATGATTTCGTCAAGTCAATTCGGGCTGTACCCATAGTTACGGCTGAAGTCGCCACTGCACAAAAGCACTTTCCGATCGTGTTTGCCGGATTCGAAAATCCAACGTTGCTCGCCGTGGTCGGTGCGTTTGAAGATAGAAATCTTTTCGTCAATGAAGACGGGACATGGGATCAAAATTCGTACATTCCGACGTATTTACGTTGCTACCCGTTCGCTTTCGCCACTCGCTCAGATGATCAGTTTGCGGTAGTGATAGATCGATCAGCTGCATCGATTTCGGATACACCGGAGCAACCGTTTTTTGACGGCGAGGGATTATCCGATGCAATACAAGCCCGCATAGATTTATGCGGGCGATTCGATGCGGAACGCAGACGAACAGTACAGTTCTGTGAGAGAGTCAACGAGCTTGGACTCTTATCTGGACAACGCGCGGCTCATCGTCCCGACCCGGGTGGTGAGGAACAGCTTATCGCCAACTATGTTGCAATTGATGTGCGCAAGCTTAACGACGTGGACAAAGACACACTTCAAGAACTGCACCAAGATGGCTCTCTTTCGGCGATATTTGGCCAGGTGTTCTCACTGGAAAACTGGGGCCGACTGGTAGGCCGACATACGCTGATGCAAAAAGCGGGAAACGGCGGCAATCAGGCATAAAATCTTTATGAGGCAGCTAGCGCGCGGCGCGCGGGATGGGCTCGTTGTAGCCGACAAAGTAGGTTGATAATTGCGTGGATGTGAGCTGGGCACGCACCCACTTGCCGGCCGCTTCACGCTCTTCCTGAAACCCGCCCTCGATCATCAGCTTCATTGCCGCATCGCGCGACATCCCGTCAACGTGAATCGCCTGATCGATGATGGCGTTGGTAACGGCCCTCAGATACCACTTGAGATTGATAAGATGCATCAGCGGATCGTTGTCCAGGTAACCCTCGTCGACCATGAGCCGCTCGGCGTAGACGGCCCAGCCCTCGACGAACGGTCCGGACCACAATACCGATCGCAGGATTGACGGGTAGCGATTGCTCAAGGCTAACTGTAAGTGATGGCCAGGCATAGCCTCATGCATGGTGAGCTCCTGGATCGACAGGAGGTTGTACTCGCGAAGAAATGAATTGACCTGCTCGTCGCTCCAGTCCGACGGCAGAGGCGCAACCACGTAAAAGGATTTCTGTACATCATGCGTCCCAGTCCCGGAATTCCGCTCTACTTTTCGCGTTAACTGGAATCGTGAGCAGTTCGATGCGTCACCGTTATGGCGCCATTTATGGGACATGGACGCTCAGACGGGTGAAGCCGCGATGTTATTTGCAGCGTTTCGAAGCGTTGACGCGCAAGACTACTTTGATTTAACGTTCGGCTTCGAATACGAGGATTTTGGTCGAATCTCGCTCCTGGTAAGGAACATTGCGGACGAAGAACCACCAATCCTCGGCAACAATACCGGTTCGACATCGTTCAATTTCGGCAATACGTTTCCGAGCCTGTTCGATACCATGGGACGGACTTACTCAGTCAACCTGAAATTCACATTCTAAGTATCGAGCTTGTTCATGAAACTATAACGGCAGCCTTCGGGCCGCCGTATTTTTTGCGTCGGGTTCGGACATATTTTACCGTACCGACTGACGCCCGATTTTGCTAAGGCATTTCCAGGCGCAGAAGGGCCCTATCCGGGGCCTTTCTTGTTGGCCGGTGGCTGCGGTGATCAGCGGTGGCAGGGCCACGACATATCCCGGGCGGAGTCTACGCATTCGCTGCAAACGGGCCTGGAATGACTGACCGGGAACGAATGGAAAGCCCTCCCGGCACCGGCACTTTCGCAGCATTGAGGGGTCTTAGACCTTACAGCCCCACACGCCCGCACCAACCGATGCCCACCCGTCTACATCACTCGACCAGCGCCGGAACCGGGTCCGGAAGGGAAAAACCGTGCTCATGAGCGCACAAACCCGGTCACCCGCCAATCTGCCCCGGACTGTGGCCGTTGCAAGGCCAGCGCTGCCCGATCGGCGGGCGACGCCCATGAACCTGATGGGCATCGTTCTGGTCGCCACAACGCTTGTGGTGGGATGCGCCACGGTGGCGCCCACACCGGCGGCACAGGCCATCACCCCGGACATGCTGCTGGAGGCTCGGCCGCTCGTGGGAGAGGGGGTGGCAAGCTCCTTGCCGGACACCGACGTTCTTGCGCTGGACCCGCAGATGCTCGTGTTTCTGGATCGATTTGTCGATGCAAGGCAATCTGACTATACCAAGCTCCGTCAGCTCCTGAACGCGATCATGGACAAGAGCAGCTTCGGCCTGGAATACGACAATCAGACGCGTACCGCCGCCGA
>JACZTO010000030.1 GCA_022573655.1 Pseudomonadota bacterium | reverse complement strand
GAGGACGGCGGGGGTGACCCCGCCTCCTACCCGATTCCAAATTCATCCAGGTCGCTTTCGGCTATTGTGCATTCGATACCTGATCAAAAACTGAGGTTAGGTGATCCGGGTGCTGCGCCCCCGAAATACTGAACTTGTCATTGATAATGAAGAACGGTACGCCTGTAACGCCACCCTCTGCAGATTGGTGAATTTGTTCCTTTACCTTATCTTCATCGTCTCCCGCAACGAGCTTTGAGATTACACGGGTCGTATTCATCCCCATTTCCCCGGCGATTCGCACCAGTACGTCATTATTGCCGATGTTTTCACACGCAACATGGTGAGCGTTAAAAAGCTTTTCGGCGAGCGCATTGGTGTCGATGTTGTCATCCATGGACGCCCAAAGCATCAGCACATGGGCAGAAAGCGTATTGGGTGCCATTGCATCCGGCTCATCGCAAAAAATTATTCCCACCTCTGCTCCCGCAGCCATTAGAGTCCGACGCAGATCTCTGGCTCGCTCATCCCCAAACTTGTTGCGATAGTAGTCCCGCCTGTTACGGCCTTGACGCGGCATGTCCGGGTTAAGCTGGAAAGGCCGCCAATTCAATGTGATGTCCAGATCCGGTCGCTGCTCAATCGCCTTTTTCAAACGGCGCTTGCCCACGAAACACCAGGGACATGCAAAGTCAGATACCAGCTCTATCCTGATTGTTTTTGACATTACGGGATCTACATAGTCAAAGAGATGCGCAGGCATTCATTCTGCTCCCTATTGAGTTGCCGAAATTTCGATAATTACATTCCACAGGTACTTGACGAGGTCAACAAACGCAGCCTCGGAAATCCGTTCATTGTCACCGTGCGCACCAAAGCCACTATTTAATTCCTCGACGGAGCGCGCCGGAGCGATACCATAGGCCTGCATTCCCTTGGCCCTCACCTGTGCCATGTCCGTTGCGCCGGTCGCCATGATGGGCAAGACAGTCGCGTCTGGATACATCTGCTTCGCGACACGCTCAAGCGTTCGAAACATCTCGTTATCGATATCCGACGGCGGCGCAGCAGGTCGGTAAATATGCTCCGGGATTATTTCTATGCGCGGGTCGTCGATAACGGCTGCAAGCTTCGCATAAAATTCTGCAACATCCTCGTCTGGGAGCATTCGAATATCCAGAATTGCGGATGCCTCAGAGGGTATGACGTTTTTACGAAACCCTCCATCCAATACTGTTGGCGCAACCGAGGTTCGGGAAATAGAGTAGTGATAGGGAAAGGAATCGATGAAATGGCGTTGAATCGCGTCACTCTCCTCGGCGTTCTCCACATTATTGTAACGAAACGCGTCTTCGGGCGTCGAAATCTCGGCCAACCGCTGGAAATAGGTTCTTGTCGTCTCGTTTAGTCGTACTTCCGTCTGCCACGCACCCGCTTTCGCGACGGCACTGGCGAGTATGACGACCGCATTCTCGCGCGTCGGCTTTGATCCATGACCGGGAGTACCGCGCGCAACCAGCGTGACGCGCCGCGGCATTTTCTCCGTCGTTTCAATGCCGACCGTTTTTACTCTGCCATTTTCTATCACGTTCTGACCACCTTCAGCCAGGCAGTACTCGGCGTCGATGACATCGAAGTGATGCTCGACCATGAAATTGATACCAACTTCGGGAGTGCCCTCCTCTCCGGATTCGGCAAGGAAAATTATGTCCCTGTCGAGCTCGACGCCGTAGCGCTTCAGCAGCAGCATGACCATCAATCCGGCGGCCACGTTATCCTTGTCATCCAATGTTCCACGCCCATAGATAAAGCCTTCGCTACGCAAGCCGCTAAACGGATCGGCGTACCACTTGTCGGCCTGCGCGCCAACCACGTCTGTATGCGCCATGATCAGGATTGGGCGCTTCGATCCGTTACCCTTTATTCTTGCGACCAGGTTCGCGCGAGTTTCCTCAAGTGCGAAAGTCTCCGAGTGTATTCCTGCAGCAGCAAGCTCCGCTTCAAGGTAACGCACAACGTCGGTTTCGTTACCGGGGGGGTTGGAACTGTCAATTCTGACGAGGTTGACCAGGTGATCTACGGATTCCTTGCCGACCTCCTGCCAGTCAATCAGGTAGGGCTGCTGTGCGTAGGCGCTCACAGTCGAGAACATCAAAAACAGGGCAGACAATAGACGCATGATTATCTTCTTCCTTAATGCCAACGGCTCATGTGATCGATTCTAGCCCATTCGATGGGTTAGAATGAATGCTTCATCGCTGGCCCATCAGACTAATCAACTCGCAGGCTTCAGGGGGTTCAAATGAACAAGAAATTTCTGGTTTCATCGATTGCGGTTTTCGTCGTCTGGATGATCGGTAGCTTCCTCGTGCATGGTCTTTGGCTCGGCCCGACGTATGAGGGAATGACCAACATGATGCGCCCGGCGGAAGAACAGGAAGCTATGATGCACTTCATGTTGATCGCGCATGTGATGATGGCAGGCGCGTTCGTCTGGATTTATGAGCGCGGCAAAGAAGACAAACCCTGGATGCAGCAGGGCTTGCGTTTTGGCATCGCGATCGCGTTATTGGCACCGATACCAACCTTCATGATTTATTACACGGTGCAACAGACACCTGCAATGCTCGCCGTGCAACAGAGCATTGGTGATAGCGTAGTCGTTATTGTCGTGGCGCTTGTGGCCGCATTCCTGAGTCGCAGCAACGCTTAAAAGCGGCGACGCCCGGCAGGCGATCTAGTCCGAGAGAATCTCGTTGAGGTGCTCTCGGAATTTTTCGCCCACTTCGGGATGGCGCAGGCCATAGGCCACTGTCGCCTGCAGGTAGCCAAGCTTGTTGCCACAGTCATACCGGATACCGGTGAACGAGTAGGCGTACACAGGTGACTCGCTCAGCAGCTCAGCAATGCCGTCTGTGAGTTGAATTTCGCCGCCCGCGCCGCGGCCAATATTCTCAAGTTTGTCGAATATCTGCGGCATCAGCAGATACCGACCAACCACGGCAGAATTCGACGGTGCATCTTTGGGCGCCGGCTTCTCAACAATCCTGGTAATGCGGTCGCGGTCGTTCTCGTCTACGGCCACGATGCCATAGCTGGACGTGTTCTCTTTCGGGATCGTCTCAACCGCAACAACACTGCCGCCGTGGTCAGCGTACTCGTCCGCCATCTGCGACAGACATCCTGGACTCCCTGCGATCAAGTCGTCGGCCAGGTGCACGAAGAACGGCTCATCGCCGACGGCGGGCCGCGCACAAAGGACCGCATGACCGAGTCCCAGCGGCTTGCCCTGGCGAATATAGATACACGAAACGCCGCGCGGCACGATGTTCTGAATGGATTTCAGCAACTCCGGTTTGCCCGCATCGGTCAACGCCTGCTCAAGCTCCGGGTCAGAATCGAAATGGTCTTCAATGGCACGCTTCGAACTGCCGGTTATGAAAACCAACTTCGTCGCACCGGCGGCAACCGCTTCTTCTACCGCATACTGAATAAGCGGCTTGTCGACGATTGGCAGCATCTCTTTCGGACTTGCTTTCGTTGCAGGCAGAAAGCGGGTCCCGCGACCTGCTACCGGAAATACTGCGGCAGTAACCTTTTGCGCCACCTAAGATACCCCATCGCCCTGATTAAGAATCCGCATGATAGCCAATATGGCATTACCAAGTCATGATCAGCGTCACGCCCCGGAACGCGAACAGGGTCGCGCCAGCGCCAGCCGGCACGGCCCTGGGTTGCACCAATTGAAATAAGCAGTGCGCCGACAGGCGTTTCGACTATTTCTTTTTCGGCGCCGACACCCGGATGTCAGCCCTGTTGCGATCGACTGTGCGCTCGCCGATTCCTTTGACCAGTGACAGTTCATCGGCATTCTTGAACGGCCCGTGCTTTTTGCGGTAGTCGACAATAGCGTTGGCTTTGGTCAGCCCAATTCCGCTTAGCTCTGCGGAAATTGTTTGCGCATCGGCGGTGTTAACGTTGACTGGTCCCGCGAACGTCAAAATCGGCCAAACCAGCAAGATGACCGCAGTCGCGGTCCTGAAGATCGTCATCACATGCTCCTTATTGCTTTCCGTCGCGAAGGTGCGACGTGGGGGAGCTTAGGTCGATCGACAACACAATGTCGCTGGCAAAATTCGGGCATTCAAATGGAAACTAAGGCGGGCTTGTGTCCGAGCGCATGGTCGCCCTTATGGGTATTCCTACCTGTTTGTAATGCTGTGCTGCAGGACCGTGTCGAACTGAACTCGTGATGCGGGACGCTGCGTTTCCCAATTGCGACAACTCGGGCACTGCCAGAGCAAGCGCAGGCTGGAAAAACCACACTCCTGACACTGGTAACGGGGGGTCGTGCTGGCCAGTTTACACAGTGCTCCGCGGACTCTTGCAAGTGCTGATGCCTGCGAGTCTGCGCCGCCTTCAGACAATTGCTGCAGGTCAATGAACTCACCCAACGTGGGTTCGTTCAACATGTATTGCTCGACACAGTCATCAATCACCGCTATGCCTCCCAGATCGTTCACAATGGCCGAGTACGCGATCAGGGAGTTCATGTCCGGGTTCTTGCGCAGCAGCTTTCGCAGCGCAGACTGGAGCTCCGGCACGGCATTTTCCTTCTCGTAAATCGAAACCATTTCCGGCAAGGCCTCGGCGATCAGGTATGTGCTGTCGTCGATAATGCGGTGATACAGCTTAAGGGCCGTCTTGTTGTCGTCGCTGTCCCTGGCGATATGCGCTCGAGTCAGTGCGCCGCGCATGGTCCTGGGCCGACCGGACTGGGCTTTCTTGACGTAGCGACGCGCCGATCGGTAGTCATTCGCTGCAGCCGCTGCTTCGGCCAATTCACAGTAATAGTGCGCAATGGGCAGTGCCTGAGAATTTCCCCCCAGTAGTTCCAGTCGTTGCCCAACATCGATGGCCTTTTCCCACTCCCGCTCCTGCTCATAGATACCACACAAACTCTCCAGTGCCTGCACCTGGAAGCGAGAGCCTTGAGCCAGCCGTACAAAAAGTTTTTCCGCCCGATCCAGCAGTCCGGCACCGAGATAATCTTTGGCAAGGGAATACAACGCCTGATCGCGCTGCTCTGACGCGAGATCAGGCCTGGCAATAATGTTCTGGTGAATACGTATGGCACGATCCACTTCACCACGCCGCCTGAAAAGGCTGCCCAGCGCAAAGTGAGTTTCGATCGTTTTGTCATCAACACGCACCATGCGCAGGAAATGCTCAAGCGCCTGGTCTGTCTGCTCGTTGAGAAGGAAATTAAGACCCTTCAGGTAATCAATATTCAATGGCGGTGGTGCCGCTTCCTCGTCACGTTCGCCAAAGCGGCCCATGGCCCAGCCAGCCGCAGCCAGCAGCAGGAACAACCCCGCGAGCAAGAATGTGGATTCAGTCGGCATCGCTTAACGGCAGATTTCTCAGGCTGCTGATTTCGTCCTCGGACATGCGCAAACTTCGGCGCAGCATGCGGCGTTCATTTGCGATTTTCAGAGCATACAAGCCCATGCAGACAATCCCGAATATCCAGCCTGTTATGAACGCGACAGTAAATGCCAGTGACACAGGTGCGCTAATCTCGAAGTGGAGCAGACTGAGGCTGATATCGCCGGGATTTGCGGCCGTAAACAGCACCATCAGCATAAAAATCAGGATGAGCAGCAGTACCAGACCGACACGTTTCAACATGCGTCCACTCCAACGACGGCAGACAATATCAATGCGACAAGCAGTTTATTGCAGTTACCAGGGTATTGGTAACCGCTACGGGGGTATTGCAGCACTGCGCCGCGCAGCAATCAGTTCTTTATCGGAAAGTGGCGGCTGGCGTCAACGCGCTCCCGCAAATCCTTACCCGGTTTGAAGTGCGGCACATACTTGCCAGACAGCGCCACAGCTTCGCCAGTCTTGGGATTGCGGCCAATTCGTGGCGGACGATAGTGCAACGAAAAACTTCCAAAGCCACGGATCTCGATTCGACGTCCGGTTGCCAGAGAGTCGCTCATAATGTCAAGAAGATGCTTGACCGCCAGTTCGACATCCTTCGCGGGCAGGTGTTTTTGCTTGCGAGAGATCGCTTCAATAAGTTCTGATTTTGTCATTTCTCGTTAGCCATACTGCCTCACCAGCGTAACTTACGGATAGTAAAGGCAATAATAGCCCGGACTTGACCTTCCGGGCTACCTTTTTTACTTATTATTTACTTTTACCTGACATTTTTTCCTTCAAAAGCTCTCCGAGCGTGGTGCCAACCGGTGCTGCGGACGAGTCAGACTTGTAATTACTGACCGCCTCAGCCTCCTCGTGGACCTCTTTGGCCTTGATGGAAAGCGCAATCATGCGGCTCTTGCGGTCAACGTTGGTGAACTTCGCCTCGATCTTTTCACCAACCTTAATCAACATGCGCGCGTCTTCGACCCGGCCACGTGACAGTTCGGATGCACGTAAAGAACCAATGACGCCGTCGCCGAGATCCAATAATGCGCCCCGCGCATCAACCTCGGTCACCGTGCCTGTAACAATCGAGTTCTTCGGGTGAGCTGCAAGCCAGCCGGAGAACGGATCTTTCTCAAGTTGCTTGATACCCAGGGAAATGCGCTCGCGATCTGCGTCGATCGCCAGGACGGCTGCCTCAATCTCCTGGCCTTTCTTGTAGTTACGCACAGCTTCTTCGCCAGGATAATCCCAGGAAATATCGGACAGATGAACCAGTCCGTCGATACCACCATCCAACCCGATAAAGATACCGAAATCGGTGATCGACTTGATCTGACCGGTCACCTTGTCAGAACGGTTGAACGTAGATGCAAATTCCGCCCAGGGATTCGCCTTGCACTGCTTGATGCCAAGCGAAATGCGACGGCGTTCTTCGTCAATTTCGATCACCATCACTTCGACTTCTTCGCCAACCTGAACCACACGGGACGGGTTGACGTTCTTGTTGGTCCAGTCCATCTCAGATACATGCACCAGACCTTCAACGCCGTCTTCGATCTCAACAAAACAACCGTAGTCTGCAATGTTGGTAACTTTGCCGAAAATTCGTGTGTGCTGCGGGTAACGTCTCGCCAGATCCTGCCACGGATCATCTCCGAGCTGCTTCATGCCAAGTGATACTCGCTGGCGTTCACGATCGAATTTGAGGATCTTGACGTCGATCTCCTGACCGACCTCAACGACTTCGGACGGATGCTTGACGCGCTTCCAGGCCATATCGGTGATGTGCAAAAGGCCGTCTATGCCGCCCAAGTCTACAAAGGCGCCATAGTCCGTCAGGTTCTTCACAATACCCTTGACGGTATTGCCTTCCTTCAGCTCTTTCAAGAGTGCTTCGCGTTCGGCGGAGTATTCTTTCTCGACGACGGCACGACGCGACACGACAACGTTATTCCGGCGTTGGTCCAGCTTGATAACCTTGAATTCAAGGGTCTTGCCTTCGAGATACCCAGGGTCGCGAACCGGACGGACATCAACCAATGATCCCGGCAGAAACGCACGAACATTGTCGATTTCAACCGTAAAGCCACCCTTAACACGGCCACTGATTGTGCCCTCGACCACAGCGCCTTCTTCAAACGCTTTCTCAAGATCAATCCAGGTACGCGCACGAATCGCTTTCTCACGCGAAAGCTTCGTTTCACCAAATCCATCTTCAACGGCATCGAGCGCGACTTCGATTTCATCACCTACGGCGATGCCACCCTCGTCGATCTTGTCGTTCTTGAATTGTTCTAAGGGAATAACGGCCTCTGACTTGAGGCCTGCACTTACGATTACTACATCTTCATTTACCGCGACAACGATACCAGTAATGATCGAACCGGGTTTTATGTGTTGACTGGCAAAACTTTCTTCAAATAATTCAGCAAAACTTTCAGACATGTTAGAAAACCTACGGACACTTTATGTTCCGACCCAAACGTCCGGTCGCTTCCTGCAACGGACGGTCATTAAATAAAAAGGAGCAGACGTCCTGTCCGATCCCAACCAACAAACTTCCCTGAGATTTTAGAGTTCTGCGACCCAGTCGAGAATGACTTGAGCAACAGTCTCGATAGACTTGCCCGAAGAGTCCAGGATTCTGGCATCCGGTGCAGGCCTCAGCGGGGCTACCGATCGCTCGGAATCTCGCCGGTCGCGGTCCTCTATGTCCCGCGAAAGGGCGGCAAGGCTAACATCCATACCCTTGTCTTTCAACTGCTTATAGCGCCTTCTGGCGCGTTCCCCGGCGCTGGCCGTGAGGAAGATTTTGAGCAATGCGGAAGTAAATACGTGGCTGCCCATGTCACGGCCATCGGCGACCAGTCCCGGGGCCTGCCGGAACGCGCGCTGGCGCTCCAACAGTGCCTCTCGAACCTCGGGAATGGCAGCGACTGTCGACGCCCCCGCTCCGGTCGATTCGCGGCGGACCTCAAAGGTTACATCCACATCGTCGAGCCAAATGCCCTCAGAGCCGTCCTCGTGGGTGTCAAATCGAACATTGAGCTTACTGGCAATCCTGGCAACAGCCTGTTTATCATCAAGGGCGATACTATTGTTATTGGCCGCTATCGCAGTCAACCGGTAAAGCGCCCCGCTGTCGAGTAGGTGATACCCCAACGCCTCGGCGACACGCCTGGCAATGGTGCCCTTCCCGGAGCCGCTCGGGCCATCGATGGCTATCACTGGCACCGTCATACTGAGTCATCCTCCTCCAGGCGAATGACTGCACCAATTGCAGCCATGCAATCCTGGAATTCCGGAAACGAGGTTCGCACAGCGGCCACATCTTCGACGATGACTTCATCTGCAGCAACCGTTCCGGCCAGGGCAAGTGACATGGCGACTCGATGGTCACCATGACTTTGCACTGTGCCACCGCCGAAGCGGCCGCCGTGCACTATCGCGCCGTTGTCGGCCTCATCGACCTCGATGCCCAGGATGCGCAAGCCGGCTGCCATCGTTGCTATGCGGTCGCTTTCTTTCACGCGCAATTCGCCAATGCCAGAGAATACCGTTTTGCCGCTCGCCGCAGCCGCTGCGACAAACAGCACCGGGAATTCGTCAATGGCAAGGGATACCAGGTCCGGATCAACCGTCCCGCCCTGCAACCGGGATGAACGCACACGAATGTCGGCGACCGGTTCCTCGCCAAACAGTTGCGGGTTTTCAAAGCTGATCTCAGCGCCCATGCCCTGCAGTATTGCAATCACACCGGTGCGGGTAGGATTGACGCCTACATTCTTGATGAGAACATCCGCGTTGTCGGCAAGCAACACCGCCAGGATCACAAAGGATGCCGACGACAGGTCCGCCGGAACCTGAACCTGACATCCATGCGGCATCTGACCTCCCGCGATTGAAACCTTGCCAGCGCTACTGCTCACTGCGACCCCCATGGAACGCAACATACGCTCCGTATGGTCCCGGGTGACTGCCGGCTCGGCAACACAGGTCGTTCCAGCCGCATACAAACCGGCCAGCAAGATAGCGGATTTGACCTGCGCGCTGGCCATCGGCAACTCATAATTTATCGAGCGCAATGTAGCCGTACCGAGAATGGTCAACGGCGGCTTGCCGGCACGACCGCTGATTGCGGCGCCCATCAGCGTCAATGGCGTGATCACGCGTTCCATCGGACGGCTGCACAGTGAGTCGTCACCCGTCAATACACTGTCAAAGGGTTGGCCACCCAGCAGTCCGGCCAGAAGCCGCATGGCCGTGCCCGAGTTGCCGACATCAAGATCTTTGTGCGGTGCCTGTAATCCGCGCAGCCCGACACCTTGTATGGAAATCTCAGTCGCACTCGGCTGCTGGATATCCACGCCGAGTGTTGTCATCGCCGCCAGGGTCGCCAGGCAGTCGTCACCCGCCAGGAATCCGCTGACCTCGGTACGCCCGCTCGCGATGCTGCCAAGCAGCAACGCACGATGCGAAACAGACTTGTCGCCCGGCACGGTAACCGAGGCGTCTGCAACCTTCGCTGGAGTTACTTTGAAGCGCATGGGACACGATTATCAGCCAATTCGTCAGCCAACGGCTTTGGGATAGGCGCCAAGCACCCTGAACAAGGAGCTGTCCTTCTTGAGTTTCGCCAATGCATCGGCTAGCGGCGCTTCCTCTGCATGCCCGTCGACATCGATAAAGAATACGTAGTCCCACTTCTTGCGTCGAGACGGGCGCGACTCGATTCGAGTCATGCAAATACCTTGCTCAGCCAGCGGTTGCAGCAACTGGTGGAGGACACCCGCCCCTGCCGCGGTGTCGCTTGTCGACACCAGGATGGTCGTTCTATCGTCGCCACTGGCCGCCAGCAACTGGCGACCAACAACCAGAAAACGGGTCGCGTTGTCCGGCCGATCTTCGATGCTATTGACCATGACCTTGAGTTGGTACACGTCTGCAGCAACCTCGGGGCCGATCGCGGCAGTACCGTCCTCATCTCGAGCACGCCGTGCACCTGCGGCATTGCTGGACATGCCGATCAACTCGACGTGTGGGAGGAACTCCCGCAACCAGCCGCGGCACTGCGCCAGCGATTGCTCGTGTGCGCAAATACGCTCGATATTATCCAGCCCCGCCATCCTGCCCATCAGGTGCTGCTCGATCTTCAATTCAATCTCGCCCGTAATCTTCAGTGGCGAGGTCAGAAACATATCCAGCGTGTTATTGACTGACCCCTCGGTGGAATTTTCGATTGGGACAACACCGAAATCAGCTGCGCCGCACTCGACCTCCTGGAAGACTTCATCGATCGTGTGAAATGGCAATGCACGCACCGAATGTCCGAAATGCTTGAAGACGGCAGTCTGTGTAAACGTTCCCTCGGGGCCCAGGAAGCCGACCTTCAGCGGTTCTTGCTGAGCCAGGCAAGCTGACATGATTTCGCGAAACAGGCGCAGCATTTCCTCGTCGCGCATTGGGCCTTTGTTGCGTTTCATTACGCTGCGCAGCACTTCAGCTTCACGCTCGGGCCGGTAGTAATCGACCGCGGAACCCTGTTTGCCTTTGGCAACACCTACTTTTTGTGCGTACGACGCGCGCTCGTTGATCAGCGTCTGAATACGCTCATCAATGGCATTAATTTGCTTGCGAATCTCAGGAAGATCCAAAGTGTCCTTTGTCTTGCGCGAACCAGCCATTCCTCACCTGACAGCGAAACCGTAACGGAATCCTCAGGTTATACAGGCTTGCCGAGATTTCGCAACGTCAGAACACCTTCGATGGCGGCTATCTCTGCCAGCAGTTCCTGCGTTGGCTCGGAGTTGACGTCGACAATGGTGTACGCCAGCTCGCCGATGGATTTGTTCAGGAGGTCTTCAATGTTGACCCCGGCGTTCGCAATACAGGTTGAAATCTGGCCAACCATGTTCGGCACGTTCGCGTTTGCCAGGGTAATTCGCCAGGCATCCAGACGTGGCAGGCGTGACTCGGGAAAGTTAACCGAAAAACGAATATTACCGTTTTCAAGATAATCCTTAACATTTTCCGCGACCATAATTGCACAGTTTTCCTCGGCCTCTGTTGTTGAAGCACCGAGGTGAGGCAACGTAACGACCTTCGGATGCGCGATCAGTTCGGGTGTTGGGAAGTCAGTGACAAACGCGTGCAACTTACCGCTGTCCAACGCGCTGATGACAGCATCGTTATCGACAACGCCACCCCGAGCGAAATTTACGAGCACGGCGCCGTTGTTCAGTAGTGCCAGCCGTGCCGCGTTTACCAGGTGCCGCGTCGCATCGACCAACGGTACATGCAGCGTTACGAAATCAGCATGCTGAAACAGTTGCTCCATTGTTTCGGCGTGATTAACGCCGGCGGATAATTGCCAGGCATTGCGGACCGTGATGGCTGGATCGAATCCGACCACTTTCATCCCCAGCGATAGTGCCGTGTTCGCAATTTCGACGCCGATAGCCCCCAGGCCAACTACCGCCAACGTCTTGCCTGGCAGTTCGAAGCCAACAAATTGTTTCTTGCCGGCTTCGACGACCCGTTCCAGCGCCTCGCCGGTTTCTGTGAGTTCAGCCACATACGCGCTTGCGCGGCATAAGTTGCGAGCGCCGATGAGCATTCCGGCGATGGCCAGCTCCTTGACCGCATTGGCATTCGCACCCGGTGCATTGAAAACCGGAATGCCGCGCACGCTCATCGCCGCGACCGGAATATTGTTGGTGCCCGCACCGGCACGCCCTATCGCGGCAACGGACTGCGGAATGTCCATCTCATGCATATCGTGGCCGCGCAGCAATACTACATCCGGGTTCGAGATCTCGGTGGCCACTTCATAGCGCTCGCGCGGCAGTCGACGCAATCCTTCCACAGCAATGTTATCGAGTGTTAATACTTTGAACATGGGCGATCTAAGTCCTGGTTCGTGCAAATTCCGCCATGAACTCTATCAGGGAATTCACGGCCTCTTCACTGACGGCATTGTATAGCGACGCACGCATACCACCCACCGATCGATGGCCCTTGAGGTTGGCCAGGCCTGCGGCATGGCTATCCTGAAGAAAGCTGGCGTCCAGTGAACTGTCTGCGAGCCTGAAAGGCACGTTCATCCGGGAGCGGCAGTCTTTGGCAACCGAATTGCTGTAAAAATCTGAGTTATCGATTGCCTCATACAGCTTGTTGGCCTTGCGTTCATTGACCTGTGCTATCGATTCCAGGCCACCCAGTTCCTGCAGATACTGGAACACGAGGTCCGCCACGTACCAGGCGAATGTCGGCGGCGTGTTGGTCATCGAGCCTGAATCTGCATAGGACTTCCAGATCATGAGATGCGGATTGTTCGAGCGAGCCCTGTCCAGCAGGTCATTGCGCACTATCACCAGCGTAATACCGGCGGGCCCAATATTTTTCTGTGCGCCTGCGTAGATAACTCCGAAGCGGCTGACATCGATTGGCCGCGAAAGTATGTTGCTCGACATGTCGGCAACGAGTGGGACATCACCACCCGGTACGAAGTTAAATTCGACGCCCGCAATGGTCTCGTTAGGCGTGTAATGCAGATAAGACGCGTTCTCGCTGCGTTGCCAGTCCGACTCGTCCGGAATGTAGCTAAAGTCCCTGTCCGACGCATCTGCCGCAACATTGACCGCACAAAACTTGGCAGCCTCATCTGCCGCTTTCCTGCCCCAGCTACCCGTGACAATGTAATCAGCAGTCTGATCCGGCGCCGCAAGATTTAGCGGCGCCATGGCCATCTGCATCGTCGCGCCACCTTGCGGAAACAACACACTGTAGTCGTCAGGTACGGACAGCAATTCGCGCAGATTCGCCTCCGCGCGCGCCGCGAGTTCCAGGAATTCTTTACCGCGATGGCTGACTTCCATGACCGACATGCCAGTCCCCTGCCAATCGGGGAGATCGCTACGAATTTTTTCGAGGACTTCCAGGGGCAATGCCGCAGGACCGGCACTGAAGTTAAAAACGCGTGACATTACTCGTCATCGTCATCGTGTTCGTCTTCGCCTTCGCCTTCGATATACACGATTCGCGCGAGGCCAACGAGGCGCTGGTCTCTCGCAACCCGGATAAGGCGAACTCCTTGCGTATTGCGGCCCATTATCGAAATTCCCCCAACAGCAGTACGCACCAGCGTGCCGTTAGAACTGATCAACATGATTTCGTCCTCTGCAGCGACTTGCAAAGCACCAACCGTATTTCCGTTGCGATCGCTGGTCTGAATCGCAATTACACCCTGCCCGCCTCGACCCTGCAGCGGGAAGTCGTCCACCGGCGTACGTTTTCCGTAACCGTTTGCAGTGGCCGTCAGAATAAGGCCCTCACGAATGATAGTGAGTGCGATAACTTCGTGATTCTTGGGCAGCTTGATGCCTCTGACTCCCGTCGCGCCTCGCCCCATGGGGCGCACATCTTCTTCCTTGAAACGAATCGACTTGCCATGACTGGCGACGAGCAATATTTCTGCGTTGCCATCGGTAATGGCCACATCCACCAGTTTGTCGTCACCACGCAAGTCCACCGCAATGATGCCATTGGTGCGTGGGCGCGAAAACTGCGTCAGCGGGGTCTTCTTGACCGTACCAGCCGATGTCGCCATGAAGACAAACTGCCCTTCCTTGTATTCACGAATCGGCAATACTGCATTGATACGCTCGCCATCTTCGAGTGGCAGCAAATTGACTATCGGTTTACCGCGCGACCCACGACTCGCCCGCGGCACCTGATAGACCTTTAGCCAGTACATTTTGCCGCGACTGGAGAAACACAGAATCGTGTCGTGGGTATTGGCAATAAACAGCTTATCGATGAAATCTTCGTCTTTTACTTTGGCTGCCGATCGGCCGCGGCCACCGCGTTTCTGCGCCTGGTAGACATCGATCGGTTGCGCTTTGGCATAGCCACCGTGAGACATCGTCACCACGACTTCCTCTTCCGGGATCAAATCTTCGACGCTCAAATCGGAATGGTCCTGCACAATCTCGGTGCGCCGTTCGTCGCCATAAACGTCACGAATATCCGCCAACTCTGCCTTGATGACATCAAGCAACATATCGGGATTTGCCAGAATATTAGAAAGCTCTTTAATTTTTCCTAATAAATATTTGTATTCATTAATTATTTTGTCTTGCTCAAGCCCCGTCAGGCGGTGTAGCCTGAGGTCCAGAATCGCCTGTGCCTGAACGCTCGACAGGTGGTACTTGCCATCAATCAGTCCGAAATCGCCTTCCAGACCGTCCGGGCGAGTATCGGTATCCCCTGCGCCCTTGAGCATGGCGGTCACGGCACCTGGTTCCCAACCTCGGCCCATTAATCCGATCTTGGCCTCAGGCGGCGATGCCGACCCCTTTATCAGCCCAATGACTTCGTCAATATTCGCCAGCGCAACTGTCTGCCCTTCCAGGACATGAGCACGATCCCGAGCCTTGCGCAGATCGTAAATAGTCCGGCGAGTAACGATTTCTCGTCGGTGCGCCAGGAACGCTTCCAGAATCTGCTTCAGATTAAGAAGCTTGGGCTGGCCGTCGCGCAGTGCGACCATGTTGATGCCAAATACACTTTGCATTGGCGTCTGCTTGTAGAGATTGTTGAGCACGACATCACTGACTTCGCCCTGCTTCAACTCGATGAAAATACGCATGCCGTCCTTGTCGGACTCATCGCGCAGTTCGCTGATGCCATCAATGCGTTTTTCGCGGACAAGATCTGCGATCTTCTCTATGAGACGAGCCTTGTTCACCTGATACGGCAGCTCGGTGACAATGATGGCTTCCTTGCCACGCGCATTAATGACTTCAACTTCGGTCCTTGCACGCATGTGTACCCTGCCCCGGCCAGTTAGATACGCGGAATAAATGCCTTGTGCGCCATTGATGATGCCGGCTGTGGGGAAATCCGGTCCCGGGATGTGTTCCATCAACCCTGGCACGTCAATATCCGGATTTTCGATGAGCGCCAGGCACGCACTGATGACCTCGCGCAGGTTGTGCGGTGGAATATTGGTTGCCATACCGACAGCGATTCCGGACGAGCCGTTGACCAACAGGTTCGGCAATCGCGTCGGCATCACGGATGGCTCGCTTTCGGAACCATCGTAATTCTCCACGAAGTCGACCGTTTCCTTGTCGATATCTGCTATGAGCTCGTGCGCAATCTTTGCCATGCGCACCTCGGTGTAACGCATGGCGGCTGCCGAGTCACCATCTACCGAGCCGAAATTACCCTGTCCGTCGATCAGCATGTAACGCATCGAAAATGGCTGCGCCATGCGTACGATTGTGTCGTACACGGCTGAGTCGCCATGCGGATGGTACTTGCCGATAACGTCACCGACCACGCGGGCCGATTTCTTGTACGGCTTGTTGAAGTCATTGCCAAGCACACGCATTGCGTGCAGGACACGCCGGTGAACCGGCTTCAGACCATCGCGAACGTCCGGCAATGCACGCCCGATAATGACACTCATCGCGTAGTCCAGATAGGACTGCTGCATCTCGTCTTCGAGACTTACGGTTAGCAGTTCCTGTGCAACTTCAGCCATATTTTCCTACTTTTCCAACTCACAATCTGAGCGCAATTCCGTTCCTCGGAGCGGAATCTAAACTTAAAATGCACTGGGTGGCTAACGGACTAAATTCTTGGTCTTGCCGAGCTACTTTCGGCCCATTATTGACTGCCGGATAAGGCCTATAATAATAGCATACGAGACCCCGAAACAGCAGTGTTTTGGCCACTTTCAAGGGGATTTAGTGAGCTGCTGGAACTGCTGTGAGCGACGCGTATACTGCGGCGACTATGCGACATTGCGGCAGCAATCAATTGACTGTGGATACCCGAATATGACAAGCGTCAGAGACAATGTTGATCCTGCCGAAGTCGCCAAGTTCGACGCGTTGGCATCACGATGGTGGGACCCCGCGGGAGAATTTCGGCCGCTGCATGAAATTAACCCGTTGCGACTTGACTGGATTCGCCGCCACGTAACACTCAGCGACGCGAAAATCGTCGACATCGGCTGCGGCGGCGGAATTCTGACTGAAGCCATGGCTGCAGCCAATGCTTCCGTCACGGGGATCGATATGGCCGAAGCTCCGCTGGCGGTTGCCCGTTTGCATCAGCATGAATCAAACGCACAAATCGATTATCGGCAAGCTACGGCCGAGGAACTGGCCGCTTCTGAGGCAGGCACCTACGACATCGTCACCTGCCTGGAGATGCTCGAGCATGTACCCGATCCGGCATCGGTCGTGCAATCGTGCGCCGAACTGGTCAAACCCGGCGGCCATATATTCTTTTCGACAATCAACCGTAACCCGAAATCCTTCATGTTCGCCATTATCGGCGCGGAGTATGTACTCAGGCTTTTGCCCGCCGGAACACATGAATACGAAAAATTCATACGTCCTTCCGAGCTCGAAGAATGGTCGCGCCATGCCGGGCTCGAACTAAAAGCGAGTATTGGCATGCACTACAATCCTCTTAACAAGGCCTACACTTTAGGCGATGGCCTCGACGTCAACTATCTGCTGTACTTTCAACGCCCCGCCGATGAGTAATCAATCGTGACGGAATTATATGGCGATGAATACAACGCCGTCTTCTTCGATCTGGATGGCACCCTGGTCGACACGGCACCCGACATGGTCGCTGTCTTGCAGGCGCTGCAACGCGACCACGGCATCGATCCGGTGACGTACGAGTTGGGGCGCGCAAATGTGTCCAATGGCGCGGTGGGTTTGCTCAGCGTTGGCTTCCCAAAAATCGTGGTCGAGTTTGGCGACGATCTGCACCAGGAATATCTTGAACGCTATGCCGATGCCGTCTGCGTTGAATCCCGAATATTTCCAGGGCTGGCTGAGCTGCTTGACGACCTGGACGATGCAGGATGCCCGTGGGGAATTGTTACCAACAAACCAGAACAATTGACCATGCCGTTGCTAATGGCACTCGACATCGCCGAGCGCAGCGCCTGTATCGTGTGCGGCGATACGCTGGCCGTACGCAAACCGGATCCTGCGCCGTTAATTCTCGCCTGCGATCTGGTCGACGTCGATACCGCCAATGCAATATACGTCGGTGACGCCGAACGCGACATCGAGGCCGGTCGGCGGGCCGGCATGGCGACAATGGCAGCGGCCTACGGCTACATTACCGAGGACGACGATCCACGTGAATGGGACGCCGATGTCATTGCCACGACAACAGAAGAATTGGCGCAAATCGTACTTAAAGCAGTTAATCTTGAAGCCTGATGAACGCCCTGACCGTTGACCCTGTTTACCTCGTAGTCGGCCTGCCGGCCATGGTGTTCGGTCTGCTGGTGGGCCTGCTCATCATGTGGCTGGTGGGCCGCGGGCAGCAGGCGCGACTGCAGAACGAGCGCGAAGCCGCGTTCGAACTTGCCAACGCGAAACTGACACAAACGTTTGGCGATCTTGCCAGTCGCTCGTTGAAAGCCAACAGCGATAATTTTTTATTGCTTGCAGAAGAAAACCTCGGCAAGCAACACGAAAAGGCCAAACGTGAACTGAGTGAACGTGAGAAAGCGGTCGAGGCACTGGTCAAGCCGATAACCGACGCGTTGAAATCATCGCAAAAACAAATCAGCGAGTTGGAAAAATCACGCAGTGAGGCGTATGGCAGCATCAAGAATCAGCTGGAAGCCATGCAATTAAGTCAGAAATCCCTGACCCAGGAAACGCACAACCTGGTCAAGGCACTGCGCCGTCCTGAAGTTCGGGGACGATGGGGCGAGATCACACTGCGACGCCTGGTCGAACTCGCCGGCATGGTCGAACACTGCGATTTTATGGAACAGGTGCACAAGGAAGGCAATGGTCAGGTTATTCGTCCCGACATGGTCGTGCGCATGCCAGAACAGCGCGTACTCGTCGTCGACGTCAAGACGCCGCTCGACGCCTACTTGTCTGCGGTAGAAGCACAAGATGATAATGAACGGCAAGTGTGTCTTAAACGTCATGCCAGGAATGTTCGGACCCACATCCGATTGTTGTCGTCAAAGGCGTATTGGAACCAGTTCGACGAAAGTCCCGAGTTTGTCATCCTGTTCATTCCCGGCGACCAGTTTCTGAGTGCGGCACTGAGCGAAGAGCCGGACCTGATCGAATACGCGTTATCCAAGCAGATTATTCTGGCCACACCGACAAGTTTCGTGGCGCTGTTGAAAGCGGTCGCCTACGGCTGGCGCCAATTGGCCCTGGCTGACAATGCGCAGGAGATTCGGGTTCTGGCCGAAGACCTGTACGGGCGCCTGGCAACGTTCGTATCGCACATGAACAAGGTAGGCCGCCAGCTCGCCAGCAGCGTCGACCACTACAACAAGGCGGTAGGCTCATTGGAGCGCAGCGTGCTCCCGGGGGCGCGCAAGTTTGTTGAACTGGGCGTGCGTTCCAAGAAGGAAGTGGAGAAGCTGGAAATCCTGGAGTCGACGCCGCGCACCATGGTCGAAGGCGACGACTCTTGAGCGCGGATCCACGGACCTACGAATACACGCAAGAAATACTACGTGATCGAATTATCCTGATAACAGGTGCCAGCGACGGCATCGGCAAGGCGCTGGCCGTACACGTTGCAGGGCTGGGCGCACAAGTGATTCTGCATGGCCGCAACAAAAAGAAGCTCGAGAAAGTGTACGACGAAATCGCAGGCGTCGATGGCGCACCACGACCCTCAATTGCCGTCCTGGACCTGGCAACTGCTAATGCAGGAGGATATGCAACGCTTGCCAAGAGCCTGGACGACGAATTTGGTCGTCTGGATGGGCTGGTGCACAACGCCGGCATTTTGGGTGAACGCTATTCGATCGAGCAATACGACGCCGTCCTGTGGCAGCGCGTGATGCACGTGAACATTACCGCCGCATTTGCATTGACCCAGGTGTTGTTGCCTTTGCTGCAAGCATCTGACGATCCGTCAATCATATTCACCAGCAGCGGCGTCGGCCGTACCGGCAAGGCATTCTGGGGGGCCTACTCAGTTTCGAAATTCGCGACTGAGGGGCTGTCGCAGGTGCTGGCTGACGAACATCGCCATACAAATCTGCGAGCCAACTGCATCAACCCCGGCGCGACTCGAACAGCCATGCGCCTTGCGGCTTATCCGGGAGAGGATCGTGACAAACTGAAGCGTCCTGAAGAGATACTGGCCGCGTATGTGTATCTGCTGGGGCCGGACAGTCGTGGCGTTACCGGGATGAGCCTAGACGCCCAATGATAATCTACATTAATAATTACCTATAACTTAGCGTTTTTTAAATACTTTTCTAGTCTTTTTCTTTAGGCGAAGGGTATCCACTGGTGGCTTTAAGCGGGCCGCTTGATACAAGCTTCGTACCTGTGACGGTGACAGGTTTTCGTATTTCCCCCTGCGCAGCTTACGGGGCAACTGAATTGGCCCGTAGGCCACACGAATCAGACGACTGACCTCAAGACCCACCGCTACCCAGAGCCTTCGAACTTCCCGATTCCGACCCTCTTTCAACGTGACATTGAACCAGCGATTCGCACCGTCCCCGCCGCCACTCTCAACGCTTTCGAATCGCGCTGGACCGTCATCCAGCTCAATGCCCGTGCGCAACTTCTCAAGATCTGCGCGTTTTGGATTTCCGTGCACGCGCACAGAATATTTGCGGACGATTTCAGCAGACGGATGCATCAGTCCGTTCGCCAAGGCGCCGTCAGTGGTCAATATCAACAAACCCGTCGTTGAGAGGTCCAGTCGTCCAACGGCGACCCAACGCGCACCCTTAAGCTGCGGCAATGTGTCAAATACCAGCTTGCGGTCACCAGGATCGTCGCGGCTCGTAATTTCATCACTTGGTTTGTTATAGATAATGTGGCGATGGGCCTCGCCTGTCTTGCGCAATGACAACGGACGACCATCAAACGCGATTTTTTCGCTGCCCTCGATATGATCGCCCAACTGCGCAAGCCGGCCATCAATCGTGAGGCGACCTTCCCGGATCCACATCTCAACTTTTCGACGCGAGCCATGGCCTGCGGCCGCAAGCACTTTCTGTATGCGCTCAGCCAACCGACTCGGGCCATTCCGAGACAACAAGCGCGTCGCTATCTGGCTCATCGGCCTCATCGGCCTCTTCCGGCTGCAGGTCAGGCAAATCTATCGTCGCCGCAGCGGACTCGAATTCCGGATCGTCGTCGACCTGTTCATCAACGTCGGGCAGATTCAATTGCACGCGCAGGCTTTCCCAATCGGACAAATCGGCCAGTGGCGGCAGATCCTGGAGTTTCTTGAGCCCGAAATAGTCGAGAAACGCCTTTGTCGTGGCAAACATTGCCGGTCTTCCGGGCACGTCCCGGTGACCGACGACGCGGACCCAGTTTCGTTCAAGCAATTGCCGAACGATGTTGGAACTGACGGAGACGCCACGAATCTCTTCGATATCGCCGCGTGTAATCGGTTGCCGATAGGCGATCAAAGCAAGCGTCTCAAACATGGCCCGCGAATATCGCGGCGGCCGATCCTCCCACAATTTCTGCAAGCGATCCGCCATGGCGGCCTTGACCTGCATACGAAAACCCGACGCAACTTCAGCAATGACGATCCCGCGATCCTTATACTCTTCGTTGAGCGTCGTAATCGCTTTACGGATTTCCGAATTCTCCAGCACCACACGGCCATCGAACAATCCTTTGAGCTGATCGATGCTCAATGGACGTCCTGCCGCCAGTAGCGCGGCCTCCAGAAAATGTTTGATTTCGATGTCGTCCATTACACGTCTTCGTCGGCTACCAGGTGCACCGACGATGCTGCACGAACATGCAACGGTGCGAATTGTTCGGATTGCACAACGTCGATAACCGACTCGCGCAGTAGCTCAAGAATTGCGATAAATGTCACGGCGACGCCCATACGCCCTTCTTCGGCATCGAATAGATCCGTAAAATCGGTGAAGGCATTGGCCTTGAGGCGCGCCAGAATCTCACTCATTCGCTGCCGCACGGACAAAGGCTCGCGTTGCAGATGCAGATTCGAAAACATCTCAACGCGCTGCAACACATCATGAAAGGCCAGCAACAGCTCTTTCAATGTCGCGTCCGGCAGCTGTGTGACCACTTTACGTTCTGGCGCATCCGCGGTGGCAACGAATACATCGCGTTCAAGGCGCGGCAGATCACCGAGATCTTCCGCAGCCTTCTTGAAGCGTTCGTATTCCTGCAGCCGTCGCACAAGCTCAGCGCGCGGATCGGCTTCTTCCTCTTCTTCCGCCTGTGGCCGCGGCAACAGCATGCGCGATTTGATCTCGGCCAGCATCGCTGCCATGAGCAGATACTCGCCCGCCAGCTCGAGCTGCAGCTCGTTCATCATTTCGATGTACTGCACGTACTGTTTCGTGATTTCGGCGATGGGGATATCGAGAACGTCGATGTTCTGGCGGCGAATCAGGTACAAAAGCAGGTCCAGCGGGCCCTCGAAAGCCTCGAGGAAGACCTGCAACGCGTACGGCGGTATATACAGGTCCTGAGGAAGCGTCGTGACAGGCTCACCGGCCACAACAGCGAACGGCATCTCTTTCTGCGCTGGGGACTGTTTTTCGTCCTGAGGTGGTTTGGGGGCGTCTTCGGGTGTCAGAACTGTCAGTTCGGGCTTCATGCGGGTTCCAGCGTAATGCACTGCGTGCTGCGGCGTATTTGTGCGCATTCTATCCGATATTTCGGGATCAGGTGAACTGGCTTACATCCCCACGACCGGCACGTAGAATTTCCACCGTGCCGTTGGACAGGTCCAAGACCGAGGTGGGTTCAATGCCCATTGCCCCGGCCTCTACGATTGCCTCGATTTGATGCCCGATGCGCTCCTCAATATCCGCTGGGTCGGTGAGCGGTATGGTGTCGCCTGGAAGGGTCAGCGTCGAACTCATGATCGGTTCTCCCAGAGACTCAAGCAGGGCATGCGCCAGAGGATGGTCGGGAACACGCAGACCAATGGTACGGCGCTTTGGGTTCTGCAACATTTTGGGCACTTCCCGGGTCGCCGGCAGGATAAATGTGTACGGCCCTGGGGTCAGAGACTTGATGAGCCGGTAGGACCAGTTGTCGACGCGAGCATAAAGGCTGATTTCCGACAGGTCTGCGCAGACAAGAGTGAAATTATGATTCACGTCCGTGCGGCGGATGCGCCGGATGCGATCGATCGCGCTTTTGTCGCCGATCTGACAGCCGAACGCATAGCTCGAATCGGTTGGGTATGCAATAAGTCCGCCAGAGCGAATGATCTGCACGACGGCGGCGACCTGACGAGGCTGCGGGTCTGTCGGGTGAATTTCAATGAGTCTGGCCACGCGCGGATTGTAGGGGAGCAAAGCCCCCGCGCATAGCATTGTGTCGAAATGGAATCGGCACAATAGATTAGGCTATTATTCGCCACCGAATACCGATCGCACACAGGCGCAAAATGAATCTGCTGTTTGAGTTTTTTCCACTGATACTATTTCTGGTGGCCTTTTTTTACAAAGGCATCTATTTCGCGCTCGTAGTCCTGATGATTGCAATGCCGGTCGGCCTGGTGGTCAAGTACCTGCGCACCAAGACCCTGGACAAGATGTATCTCGGGTCGACGATATTCTTGCTGGTCGCTGGTGCACTGACTTTGTATTTTCGAAACCCGGTTTTCCTGTTCTGGAAGCCAACGGCATTTTACTGGGTGGTTGCGATCGCATTCCTCGGCAGCCAGTGGATCGGCGAAATGCCGCTCGCAAAACGCTTTTTCAGCATGGTTGACGAACTTCCAGGCGACAAGATCACTGCCGTTCAGTGGAACAGGCTGAATATCGTCTGGGTACTGTTTCTGGTCGGCGCGGGTATCCTGAATATCGTCGTTGCTTACAATTTTGAAATCGAAACCTGGGTCAAGTTCAAGGTATTCGGCCTGATGGCCATTACCTTCGTTTTCTTGATCGCTCAGACATTCTGGATAAGCAGATTGATCGGCGATGATGCGGTGGCTGAACACACGGAGCAAGACTGATGTGGTACGCGATTATCAGTGAAGATCACGACAGGACGCTGGACAAACGGCTTGCAGCTCGATCCGAACATGTCGCTCGCTTGAAATCGCTATGTAACGCAGGCCGCTTGTTGATTGCCGGACCCCATCCTGCGGTCGATGCTCAAGATCCCGGACCGGCAGGGTTCACTGGCAGCCTGGTAGTCGTTGAGTTTGATTCGCTGGAGGATGCGCAGGTTTGGGCTGATGACGATCCCTATATCACCGCCGGCGTCTACCGCAAGGTGACGGTAAAGCCATTCAATTGTGTGCTGCCGTGAAAAGTGAACGGGTAAGACAAATTGAGGCGCTCCTGAACGGCGCATTCGAACCATCGCACTTGCTTGTCAAAGATCAGACTCATTTGCATGCCGGGCACGCCGGCGCGCAAGACGGGCGTGGGCATTTTGACGTCACCATTGTCGCCGACGCATTTCTGGACTGTGGCCGGATTCAATGCCATCGCATGATTTATGCCGCCCTTGGCGACCTGATGGACACTGATATTCATGCACTGCAAATTCATGCCAGCGCTAACAACCCGGACTCTTCTGGCTCCACAGGCGCTTGATCGATTAATATTCGCAAAGTTTTCACAAAGGTCCCCAACATGACATTTCCCATTGGTTCCGAGACATTCGGAATGCGGTTTTCTGCGGTAATTCCAGGAGTGATGGTTCTATTTCTGGCCACCACTGCCATCGCGCAAGACGCCGCCAATAGTGGCCAGATCGACTCTGATGTATACAATTTGTTCTTGAGCACCCGCACCCAGAAGCCGGCGGCGCAGGCAACACCGCAAGAGCGCACAGCGGTAATGAACGAATTGACCGACATATTTGTGGTATCCGATTTACCTGAAGCGAAGGCGCTCGGTGACGAACCGCAGGTTAAGGCCCAACTCGAGTTGCAGCGACGAATCATCTTGTTCAATGCTTTTGCAGCGGATTTTTTGGCCAGCAACCAAGCGACCGAACAAGAAATCTTCAATCTCTATGAAGAACAAATAGGCCTGACGTTGCCGCGGGAATTCAAGGCACGGCACATACTCGTCGAATCCCAAGGAGAGGCACTGACTCTTGTCAAAGAGCTTCAGGACGGAGCAGATTTCGTCGAACTAGCGAAGTCCAGATCGACCGGACCTTCTGCACCGAATGGCGGTGACCTTGGATGGTTTGAAGCCAAGCACATGGTAAAGCCGTTTTCCGATGCGGTTGCAGCCATGGAGGACGGCGCTTTCACCACGGTGCCAGTGCAGACGCAATTTGGCTGGCACATCATTCTTCGCGAAGCTTCAAGAGACGGCACACCACCAACACTCGAAAGTGTCCGTGATGTCGTCAAGCAACGAGTGGAACAAGACAAGTTCAAGAAATTCGTCGCGACGTTGCGCTGAAAAACGCGAGAGCAAATTGACTTAACTTAATATTGGTATTCTGTTCAACTTTGGGCCCGAAACCGGGCCCTTTTAATTTGCACAGATTGAAATGTGATGCTGGTCACACCCTGCACTGAGCAACGGATCTAATATTATTCGCGGGTCATCCCTAATCGCTCGGGGATGGCTTCTCCAACCCTCGCATCTCCTTTACAGGTAGATACGAGATCGAAGTCGGCAAGGACGCCGACTTTTTTATGCCTGTAAGAAACGTGGGCAATGAAAAAGGCCACCGAAGTGACCTGTTTCTTGTGCCTTCGAAAGGGCTTGCGTCCGTAGCAGTTAACCTTAGGAGAGCGATTTCCAGGCCGCCCTTTCGAAGAATTTGTTTACTTGGCTATGCCGGACCGATCCGAAATCATCACACCACTCGTGCTGGGTTGGGTGCCGACAAAACTCCACATCAAGCCAGACGGAGCATCACTGCTACCAAGACTTGACGTGTAATCAATCGTCAAGTTGCCCATCCGAGCTGTCCCGTACCGGGCATTGATCGATGACAACATGCCACTTACAAATACTTCAGTCGATCCAGGCACGTAACGATTAGCGGAAACGGAAACTGCATCAGCATATAGCCATCCTGGTGAGACTATCGAGCCGTCAACGGATACATAGTCACCGACACGTATGCCAGTCAGCATGCTTTGGGATGCCATTACGATCTGCCCCATTGACTCGAAGACACCGTTCATTCTGTCAACTGAAGTGACCGGGCCTGCAAGTAATAATCTGTCGCCGCCGGATATGCCGTGGACATCGCCACCGGATATTCCGAATACGTCACCGCCGGATATTCCAAGCACGTCACCACCGGATATGCCGAGGACATCGCCACCGGATATTCCGAATACGTCACCACCGGATATTCCAAGCACGTCACCACCGGATATTCCGTATACAT